>JAJZZH010000177.1 GCA_021797675.1 Bacillota bacterium
TGGGTGGCGACCACGCGTTCCAACACCTCGATTTGGGTGGGCGAAAAGGCGACGCTCGGATCCTGATCCGGATCCCGCCGAACTTGATAGGTCATCCACAGGAGTTTCCAGGCGACCACCGAGTATAGCGTGACGGCCCGTTCCAGGCGTTCCCGCGTTTCCAGTTGCAGGGCTTGTCCCTGCCCGGCCTAGCAAGCCCTGCGACACGGCGGCCGCGGAAGCGGGCGTGCGCTTAGCGGAACGCTGGATCCTGGCCAAACTCTGCCATGAACGGTTGGTCGGCTGGGATGGAGCCCGGGAACGTGTGCGGCAGTTGCTCGACGCCCTCAACGCCCATCCCTTCCAAAAGCTCGAGGGATCGCGGCGATCCTCGTGGGAGCGGGAGGAGCGGGCCACCTTGGCCCGCCTCCCGGCGGAACGCTTCGAAGATGAGGCGTGGCGGGTTGCCACCGCGTGGCGGGTTGCCACCGTGCACCGCGATTATCACATCGAAGTCGATCGCCGGTATTACAGCGTCCCTTATCAGTTGGTCGGCGCAAAAGTCGACGTGCGCATTACTGCGACCCTTGTGGAGTGTTTTCACGACCATGTCCAGGTGGCGAGCCACCCGCGGATCACTACCAATCATTGGCACACCCTGCCGGAACATATGCCAGCGGCCCATCAGGCGATGCCCCAGGACTGGAATGCCGAATCCTTCCTTCCAACGCCGAGCAGAGCAGATCGGGCCGCACACCGCCCGCCTCATCACGACCATTTTCGATCGCGCGCAGATTCCCGTGCAATTCTTTCGGCGCTGCCAAGGGATTCTCGGATTGGCGCGGACCTTTTCCCCCACCGTATTGGAGCAGGCGGCCCAGCGGGCCCTGCAGGCTGAAAGCTTCGCGGTGCGTGCGGCACACGCCTATTGTGAGGCAGTCCAGCCGCAGCGGCACCTCGCCCCACGGTGCCCTCCCAGGAAAACGTCCGCGGATCGGTGGATTACACTCCGCTATCGAAGGTGCCACCGACGGCCTGAAGTATGACAACAGCGGTGCAGAACGGCGAGATAAGGATGGGATTGTCTAACGTCCGAAAACCCTGCGTTTACGCGATACCGCCGGGGACGACTTGCGGTATCTGGTGCTCCTCTCGGGCAGGACCCTCCTCCGCGGTGCTGCTATCACGAGGCGCGAGAACTCACCCAAGCCGCCCGTTGGTTGGAATTTGACGGCTACACGTGGCGGCAGCGTATATTGTCACGAGGAATTCTCTGCCCTCCGATTCACCGGGGAGGATCTCCCATCATTAACGAATTCCCGTCTATTCGAAGCGCCACTGCCAACACTTACTCCAAGTTTTTTTGTGTGCGTCTTTGGACCATAGATTTGCGATCGCATTGGCCTGGGCTCCAGTGTAACATCGGTTGCTTCGATGAGCATCACGGCCGAGGCATAGCGGCGGATTTGCAGGATCGCTTTGGGATCGCTCGGTCGCAGTTTGGGAGTTTCGTAAAGCATTGCGCTTGCTAAGATATTGCTGATCGGTAGCAATTTGGGTTCATCGCTTATATAAGGAGGCTAGTCGCGTGGTCAAATTCAAATCCACCGCAGTGGTGACCGCACTTGGTGTGATAGCGGGGCTGTCCGGAGTCGGATTCGCTCCGGCCCAGCCGGCTGTGACCAAGCCGCCGCCAAGAATCCTATCGGTCAGCGGAGACGTGGTTTCTGCCAACGAAGGTTGCATCCTTACCAGCCAGTTTGAGCGGGGATCCTTGGTCGTGTTTCGGGCCCAAGTCCACACCCAGGCGGGCAAACCGGCCGCAGGCACCGACAAGGTGATGGTACGTCTTTCCAATGGAATCAGTATTCCGATGGAATATATTCAACACCCCCTGCCCGGCAAGCCGAAGTATTGGGTGGGCGTCTGGCTAGTTCCGATGAACGAGAAGCTAGGAGCGATATCCTACACTATCGTGGCCACCAACCCCAAAACTGGAGTCGCGGGAAGCTTTGCCCCGATTCCCGATCCCGGGACCTTTCCCACCGTGGTACCCTTTTCGTATACCACCACGCTGAAGGCCATGGTGCATGGCCGGGCGGCGGAACTCGTCAGGGCGGGGAATGTGGTTAACCTTGCCGCCGCAGTGGAGCAACCGGTGGAAGTTAAGGGTAAAGTCGAGATGAAGCCCCTCACCCAGGGCACCGTCTTCGCCAAGTTTGGCATGGCGGGAGACGTCACCGCCACCGGGACCTTGAAGCCGTCCCTCTCGGTGAACCTCAAATACCAGGCCTCAACCAAGACCTGGAGGGCCAGTTTGCCGATTCCCGCCGTGTTGCCGGGCATGTATGAAATTCAGATCAGCGGTCACGATGCCTTCGGCAACCTGGTCTCTGCCGGTCCGATCTACGTCGGAGTGGAGGGGAGGGTTAGCCGTGCGCCCAGTCTACAGAAATAGGGATCGACGCTATCACTGGGAGGCCGTGGCGGGTATAGCGGCCATGATCCTGATGTTGGGAATGGGACCTGACCAGGGCAGTTCCGCTTCTTCGCTGTGGTCGAGGATATCCAGTCATCCGGCGACGATTTCCTTGTCTCAGAGCTATCCCACCGTGGGTCAAAGCGAGGTCTTGTCCGCCCAAGGATTGACCCCGGGGACTCGGGTGGCTCTCATCTGGCAGACTGTCACAGGCCACTGGAAAGTAAACGGTTCCAGGTTCATTGGCGCCCAATACCAGTACGGCGTGAAAACCCTGGGGCACGCGACAGCGAATGCCCAAGGCGAGGCAAGCGTTCGCTTCACGGTTCCTTCCGGATTTGGCGGAGCCCATTTGGTTGGATTAGAACTCTCTTCAGGCAAGATGGCGGGGGTCAGTTCGGTTACCATTATCCCGTCGGTTAAACTGGCGTCCTCCTCGGTGGCCGAGGGCGGATTTTTTCAGTTTACCATGACCGGGATCGGGTATTCTCCGTATTTCGCCCAGTATCCGGTCACTTACGACAACCGTCTGACCGGAAACGTTACGGCCGTCAATACCGACGGTACCGCTCACTTCTCGGTTCGTGCGGAGGGGGTCGGTCCCAACGAAATTCAGATTAACAATGGGGTCAATGGGGGCCCTTACTTGAACGAGCAACAGTCGCCGTTTCCCTGGCAGCCCACGGCGTTTGCCTTTCCGGTAACGGTGCTGCCAGGAATCCCGAAGGACACCTCAGATGCGTTGCCAACCCTTCCGACGGAGGTAGGAAGCCACATTGCGGCGAGTCCCGGCAGTGGCGTCGTCGGGAGCAGTTATACCCTGCACGGGCGAGGTCTCCTTCCCCATCACACCTACGACTTGACTTGGTGGACGATGAAGGGGAGCCATGTGAGTTCTGCGGGATATCGGAAAATGGCCGTTCCGCTTGGCACGGTGACCACGGACAGCCATGGTTCGTTTCGTAAGGCGATGACCGTGCCCTCTGACTTAGGCGGGCCCGCCCATACCATCACGTTGACGAGTCAGAGTCGGGTGGTTTCAAAGACCGCCTTTCGCATCTTCCCCAAAGTCGAACTGGTAACGCCAAATCCCGCCCCACAGGGGTCTTTGATCACGGTCGAGATTCTGGGAGGCGGATGGACCTATTACGACAACATCTACAGCGTGAATTACGACAATAGTTTCATCGGATTTGGCTGCGCCTTTAATTCACAAGGCAACCTTCAGATCCAGCTGCGTGCCACCGGCGCGCCGGGCTTTCACTTCATCGATATCTACCCGTCGATCTGGAAAGGCAAACAAACGCTGCCTAATCCATACCTGCTTCCGCAATTGACGTATAACGCCGATCATCCGGGGGACTGGCTGCCAGCGTTTCATCTGGTGATCAAGGTGATAGGTCCTAAGTAAGATCGCACCATCGAGATAACTCGGCCTAAGAACGACCGGGACGTTACCGCAAGACTGGGGGCCAAGGATTTACTGATCCGTCACGCAGAGAAACAGGGGCTTTGCCCCTGTTTCTCTGCGTGCTGATCGGTCTGTCGAACGTCAAAGAATTCCACGGGGCACGGGGTCTTCAGCTCATCGCGAACCGGGGACGCCACGGTCTCCAGAATGGCCCAGCCTTCCAGGCTGGGCTTGGCGGAATCAATGCCATCGACCCAAAATTCATCTATTCGGCAAGTGCTTGCGGGGAACGCGTTGGCCTGTGGCCAACCTGGTCCAGACTTTCTCAGCCAAATAAACTGATCCTTGACACGATTGACCGATCAACATGGTCATTGTGCACAGACGAGTGAGGGGCAAGCTCCACCAGTTCGCTTTGCCCACGGCGAGATCGACCGTAAATCCTTTTCTGTGGATTGACGAGGGCAAGGGCGTCATGTCTGCTTCCTGGCGAGTACCACCAACAGCCTGCATTGCCACAAAAGAGCACCTGCGTGCTTTGGAACGGACCGCGCCCAAGGGCTCTTGTCACGTGGCCTGTCAAACGTCATTTAATTTTACCGGGGTTGCGTCAAAGAATTGCCCCACCTGAGAATCTTCAGCTAGGTCCATCATAGAAGGTTGGTTCCGATTGTCAAGAGAATTTTTTAGGCCTTTGAAGAGG
>JAJZZH010000091.1 GCA_021797675.1 Bacillota bacterium
CGTCCCACGGCCATCTTAGCGTCCCCCTTTCCCGACAGGCGTCGGCTCGGCCGCGTCGCGGCCGGTGGGATATGGCGGCACCACGCTCTTGAGACGCACCAGCGTAATATGCGCGCCAATAATCACCGTCAAAATCAACGGCATCACCACCACGTGCATCCCAAACATCTGGCCGGCGTTGGTCAGATTCACCCACCCCAGCCCCAGTGCATTGATGCCGTCCTTGGCCTGCACCGCGTTCCACTGGGAATACAGATCCCCGTTGATCAAAAAGCCGGTGAACGCCGTGGGTACCGCGACCAAAAAGGCAATTGCCCCCAAGACCCACGTCATCCCCCGGCCCCCGCGCCACGCTCCGGTGAAAAACACGCGCCATAAATGCAACATCATAAAGAAGAAAAATGCTTGCACCGACCAAAAGTGGGTCGCCGCCACGAAGCGCATCGCCCCGTTATACGACCACGATGCCGGCCCGTTCATCGCCAGCACAATCCCCGAGCCCACGCACGCCACAAAACTTGACGCGGTCAGGGATCCCAACATGTACATAAATCCTTGGGCATATTCCGGCATCTCGGTGGGCAACCACGTTTCCACCGACATCACCGGGCCCAACAGCTTCTTCGCCGTCTGTGTCCAATTTGCCATCGCCGGATCGCTCCTCCTCACCGCTGGCTCGATGTTATGAACAATGCTTCACTGATGGTACCGGCGACGTGCCGGCCAGACCAGCGCGACGATAAAGGTCAACAGAAACAATCCCTCTACGATGAAGTTGCCGGAACCGGCTGACATCTGAGCACCGCCCCTCCTTCGTGTTTCTTGGACTAAGTGAATCCTAGGTGCAATTGCGTTGTCATCATGGTAGCGTGCTCCTCTCCGGCCATGCACCTGCAAACGGCCCAATCCGCCGTTGCCATTGGACCCTAATCGTCCTGCGCCAGATGCCCTCGACCATCCGTTAGATTTCCCCATCTGCCTGGATCCTATTTGACCTCCGCTCCGCCTGACCAGGTGGGGATTTTCTTGTCTTAAGCTTAAACCGCTTTCTTGTCTCCGCCAACGCACGCACGTCCCGAACATCCGAAATCCCCCGATCTCGATTGGCGGTACCACAAAACGCGGTCCTAATACATTTTCTGCGGGTCTGGATTTCGCACGACGGGTTCCTCCGCAGGGCTTGACATACTCGCTTCCCATAAGCTTTTCCCTTTTAAACCCACCGAACATAAATTGATGCTCCGCGACGGACGAAGCGGATGGGTCCGTTTGGCCCTGACAATTGGGCCGAATGGCCCTATTCTACGCACAAACAAGACCGGTATTCTTCAACCAAGCAAGCGATTGCTTGGACACTTCATTGGAGGGTATGCTTTGGACAATCCGAAAGCAGCGCTGATCGAAGCTGCAGGCAAGCTTTTCAGCCAAAAGGGCTACTATGGCACCACTATTCGGGATATCGCCCAGGAACGGGGCATTCGCTCAGGCAGCCTGTATGCGCATATTGAGTCCAAAGAAGACCTGCTATACGAAATCGTCGATGTCGCCAGTCAGGCGTTCATCGACGCCTTGGAACCTATTGTCGCCACATCCCGCCCTCCCCAGGAAAAACTCATTCAAGCCTTGGCCGCTCATATTCGGGTCATCTCCACCCATTTGGAGACGTCTCGGGTGTTTTTGCACGAATGGCTGCTTCTTACAGGGGCACGGCGACACATCATCGAAGATCGCCGCAATCATTACGAAGCCCTGTGGACCGCGCTTTTGCAAGAGGGAATTGACCGAGGAACGTTCGCCCCTGTCAGCCTGCGTTTCGCACGGCTGGTGATCCTCTCGGTGGCCAACTGGGTCTATCTCTGGTACGATCCCGCCGGTCCCATGAATCCGGATCAGATAGCCGAAGAATTCGGTCGCCTGATTTTGTACGGACTGGTTCATCCGACCGCAGGTCCCCCGGCGTCGAATCGCGAGACCCGCACCTTGTCTTTGCCTTCATAATTCCAGGTAAGTATCTGACAAGGAGGTTTCTTGGTATGGAGTTTTCCTCCGCTAGGCCCATGCGTATCGCCTTGGTAAACGATAATGACCTTATTCGCCTGGGATTGTTGCGGTTAATCGAAGGTCAAGATGATCTTTTGGTCACCGCCGAATTTCTCTCTGGCCGCAAGGCGCTAGAGGCTCTTCCCGATGATACCGACGTCGTGATCGTTGCCGTTGAATTACCCGATTACTCCGGCTTTGAACTGTGCCGTAGACTTTCCAACACCACCCATATGGCCGTCATGATATTAATCGACCGCGCCAGCGAGCAGATGGTCTTTGAAGCCATTGAGGCGGGGGCTTCGGGAATCTTTCTCGTTCAGAGCCGAGCCGATTCCATCCTGGCCGGGATTCGAAGCGTGGGTCACGGCCAGGAGAGTTTTATTGTCGGTGCCAATGGGCTGCATACCTGGCACCGCAACGACGATCTCGCTGCTGGCGCACCCGTCGACACCTTATCCAATTCCGAACGGAAGGTCTTGGCCTTGGTCGCCCAGGGATTGACGAACCGGGAGATCGGCCATCAACTCTATTTGAGTGAAAAAACGGTGAAGAACTATGTCAGCCGCATCCTCGCCAAACTCGGCGTCAGTCGCCGAGCCGAGGCGGCCTCCTGCTATACGCTCTACCAAATGAGCCATCGCTTACATTCTTCGATGAGCCCCAGCTAATCGGTGGCAGAACGTGCCGTTCCCTCGCGGCAACTGCGCTTTATCTCAATGGACCCGACAGACACGAACGACGCTTCGTGCTGATTTTGGATAATACCCGTATTCACCACGCGAAGCGGATTCAGCCGTTCTTGGCGGACCATCGGCAGACGTTAACCCTGCTGTTCTTGCCACCCGATAGTCCTCAACGGAATCCGATCGAAGGATTATGGGGTTGGTTGAAATCCTCCGTTATTCATAACGTGTTTTTTCAATCTGTGAAGGCCATTATCGCCGCAGTGGACACGTTCGCCACGATTAGCCAGGATCCGATGACCATCATCGATCGCCTCTGCGTTCGGATCCAAAGGCGCCTATTCGTCGTGCGTTCACGTCCGCCGAACCTTCTTCCAGGGCTGGGCGGGCATTGCCCTGTCGGCAGGGTGCATTCGCCAGAATATCCTTCGGCGCAAACGGATTTCGGAAAGACCGCCCTCACCATCAATCAAGAATAGGCTTATCACCCGCCTATTCCGATTTTGGGTCCCATTGATACAACAGCCCCCGTGTGCAGACATACCATGCCTGAAAGGACGACACAAAGTACCAATTCTACCGTGGGAAATCCGCGTTTTGTTGGCGGGACCCCGTTACGAGCTGCAAAACCGAATACGTCCCCTTGGGCACCTCAGCACTACGGGTCGGGCTCAACCGGTACTCGTTGGATCCCGACCCGCAAAAGGTCGAGACCCACCAGCGAGGCCCGACCTTGCCCACCCAAGGCATAAAGCCGACCATGCGAATAATGCTCCCAGGCCTGTGGCTCCCCGGGGTCGCTAGGATCCTCAGTAATGCGGCATCACACCGGATTCCGTTGCCGGACTTTCCTGTGCTTTAGCAGGCTTACGCTTAGTATCGCGGGCCAACATGGCCAGCGCGATCACCGTCTTTTGAATTTCTGCCGTTCCCTCTTCGAATCGCTGAGCCCGGGCATCACGGTAAATTCGTTCGATCTCGGAGCCTTGGAAATATCCTATGCCACCATAAATCTGGAGCGCTTTGTCGGTTACCCGTTGCAACATCTCGGAGCCAAACAACTTAGCCATCGAGGCGTCCTCCGGAACCAACTGGCCTTGATCCCACCGCCGTCCAGCCCATAAGCAGAGCTGACGGGCCGCCTCGACGTCCGTGGCCATCTCGGCCAACCAGGTGCGGATGGTTTGGCGAGCCGCCAGCGGTTTGCCGAAGGTCACCCGCGTCTTCGCGCGTTCAATCGCCAGGTCAAGCGCCCGCTGCGCCAACCCCACACAGGTCATTCCGATTCCTAACCGGCTCGGATCCAAAAACCCGTGGAAGGCGACATCGAGGCCTTCTCCCTCTTCTCCCAGCCTACAGGATGCGGGTACCCGGCAATCTCGCAAGTAAAGATGCCCATGGCCAGTCCCGGTCAAGCCCATGCTGGGAGGCATGGACTCGATCGTCAACCCTGGCTGATCGCGGTGCACGAGCAACGCCAATGTGCCGTCATGGCCGCGCGTACCCTGCAGGCGTGCAAACAACAAAAAATAATCGGCAACGTCAGCGAACGTGATCAACCACTTTTCTCCGTTGAGGACGTATTCGTCCCCTTCTCGGCGCGCGGACGTCTGGATGTCACTCCCGGTACCCGCATTCGGTTCCGTAAGCGTAAACGTTACGATATGCTCACCTCGCACCAAGGGTTTGACAAACCGTTCGATTTGTTCGGGGGTGGCATGTGAGGCCGTGGGCCGCCACACGCCATTCAAAACGTGGACGATCATCCGCAAAGACCCGTGCATGGACGAAAACCGCTCCAGCAACGGCAGGTATTGCTCCATCGGGAGTTCCATACCGCCCCAGACTCGAGGAGCCGCCAGGCGAAGGAATCCCCGTTCCCTAAGCCCCTGCCACACGGTCGGGCTCACCTTGCCTTCGGCTTCGATCGTTTCGGCCCAGCGCACAGCCGTACCGGCGACAAACTGGTCCACTTCTTGGCCCAGCTGCTCAAATTGTATGCTCTCCATTGCTCGTCTCCTCTTCGCCTTTCACCTCGGGATCCCCCCGCGGAATTTGGGTCCCGGCGCTCGCCGGTGGGCCGCTTACCGTCCGTCCGGCTGGAGTCGGCCATCTGACGCCACTTCACGTGTCGAGGCCATTTCCTTGAGCAGGTGTTTTTGGACCTTGCCGCTCGCCGTGCGTGGCAATTCGGCGACGTTGCAGAGTGATTCCGGCCAGTATATTTTGGCCATTCCCTTCTGTTCAAGGAAATGCACCAGTTCGGCCAGAGTGGGCGGATCGTCCATCGATGTCGGTACCACCATCGCACACGCCCGCTCGCCGAGCCTCGGGTCGGGCAACCCTACCACGCTGGCGTCGGCGACCTTGGGAGCCTGGAGCAACAATGCCTCGACCTCCACCACGGGAATCTTTTCACCGCCGCGGTTAATAAGGTCACGCGCCCGCCCCATGATGCGGACATAGCCCTCGGGATCTAAAGCCGCCAAGTCTCCGGTTTCAAAAAAACCCTCCTCATCAACTGCCGCTTGGTACCATTGAGGTCGATTCCAATACGTGACAAACATTCCTGGTGTGCGCACCCGAAAGTGCCCGATCGTGGACGGGGGCACCTGCCGTTTTTGGTCGTCCACGACTTCCACCCGCATCCCGGCAAGTGGGCGTCCATCCGTGGTCCACTCCTTTTCCGTCGCGCCCGCAAATGTTGCACCCGTAGCGAGTCCCGTCTCGGTCGACCCCCATGCCCGCACCACGCGTCGCGCCACCTTGGGAATCGCGCGCTGCACCACGGCAGGCGGGATATCCGACCCTGTAGCCACAAATAGGGATAAGCGCGGTTGTCCAGGGTCGGCCGCAAGGTCCGCGAGAAACGGCAGCGCCGCCTGGGTAAACCGGGCGTGGTACCGAGTAATCACCTCCACCGCAGCCCTCGCGTTCCAACGCGGCAGGTATACTCCGGTTGTCTCCAAAAACAGTGCCAAGAGCATTCCGTAAAGAAAACCTGTTTGATGTGCCATCGGGGAGGGCACGAAAACACGGTCGTCGACGGTCAATTGAAATCCGTCGACATGAGCCCGCAACGCTTCCCACAAGGTGCGATGGGTATGTACGACCCCCTTGGGCTGTCCCGTCGTCCCCGACGTAAACATCAACTCCGCCCACGCATCCAGATCCCCCGCCGCGAGCGCCGGCGGATCCGGCGTCGGCACAACGTCGGACGGCAAGACACTCTCGTCGCGACCTCCGGAGATAAAGGCCGCGCGCGTCAGACTCGGCGTTTGGGTCCTGACGTCCTCCACGAATTGCGGCCAGTCCTGACGGCCAAAGTGCTCCGGAACGACCCACAGGGGGCTTCGACTTTCATTCAGGATGTAGGTCAGCTCCCGCACCCCAAATCCCGGCAACACCGGGCACGCCACGGCACCACACTGCCATACCGCCAAGGTTAGGACCGCTAGCTGCCACCAATTGGGCATTTGGAGCGTTACCACATCGCCCGGCGTGACGCCCATCGCCGTCAACTGCCGCGAAGTTCGGCGCACCGCACGCTCCACGTCTTCGTAAGTAAGTACTTTCTCATTGTCACCGGTACCGATCACGGCCGGTCGGTCGGGATGGTTACGCGCAACCGCGGACACCCGTTCCATCCAGGGCGTGTCAACCATCATAGCAAGACGCTCTCCTTGCTCGGTAGGTCCTCCGCGCGCTGGGTCCGTCCGTGACTCATCGCCACCGAAACGTCAAGCGCGGCCAGATGGTCGAGGAACTCGGGGTAGGAAATTCGGTACGCCCACGGATAGTTTAAGCATGTCGTACCCATCGCCGCCGTCCCCGCGATAGCATACGCCATTAACACTCGGTGATCATTGTACGTGTTGATGGTAGCCGCTTGCAACGCTGATTTCCCGTGGATTACCAAGTCGTCCTCATGCTCTTCAATCACCGCTCCCATCCGGCGCAGCTGAAGCATGGCCTGCACCCGGTCGGACTCTTTCAGCCGTGCGTGTTGCACGTGGCGCAGAACCGTTTTTCCGCGGGCCAGACTCGCAATCACGCACAGAATCGGTAGCAGATCAGGGATGTCCGTGAGGTCGATCTCGGTCCCCTCCAGCCGCTCCTGGCCGTGCACCACGTGCACGCTCTCGGTAGCCTCATCAAACTTCCAGTTGAGCCCCATCGCCTGGAGAATCTGCAAAATCCGGCCTTCCGGGTGCTCCGCGCCCGGTTCGCGGACGCCGGTAAGGGTCAATCGGCTAGGATTGAGCGCCGCCAGGGCGAGCAGGAAGGCCGCCGAGGACCAATCGGCTTGACGCTCAACCACGCTCGGCAGATAGCGCTGTCCTCCCGGGACCGTCCACCGGGTGGCCTCCGGGTCGTCGGCCACCTCAATGCCGAACTGACGCAACATGCGCACGGTCAGGTCGATATAGGTGCGTTCGCGGACGGGCTCCGTCAAGTGCACGGTTACCGGTCCATCAGCAAACGGTGCTAAGAGCAGGATTCCTGAGGTCCACTGGCTCAACATTCCCGATAGGTCAATTTGGCGGCCCCGGGGACGTCCGGGAAACACCATGACAGAATTCTGGGCGTCGGCGTACGCGGTGCGGATCCCTAAGTGTTCCAGTGCACCCAATAAAGGTCCAATGGGGCGACGCATCAAGGCGTGCTGGCCACCAAGAATCACCGGGCCGTTGTTCACCTGACTGGCAAGGCCCAAAAGAAATTGTAGCGTTGATCCCGAGCTGCCTGCGGAAACCCACACGTTGCGGGCGTGATAGCGCCCCCCCTCGACTTCATAGCCATCCGCTCGGCGCACCACGCGAGCTCCCATGGCTCGAATAGCTCGCAACGTATATTCCACGTGCCGCGCGTCCGATCGACCTTCGATTTGGGTGTTCCCCGCGGCTAACCACCCCATAATCAGGCTACGGTGCAGGTGATATTTGGAGACCGGAACGGCGATTTGTCCGCGCACCTCGCGTTCCACCGGCTCGATGGTCAAATAAGCCACATGGATACCTCCTTGCCACTAGAAAGCACATTTGCGAAACTTTACCACTCTTGCGCGATTGACTCAGGGCCAACAAAGCAAGCGATCGCTTGTTAGATTAGGCCTTCTTGTTGGCGAACCATAGAGTCCTTCAGCCCTCTTTTTTCGAAGCGTCGGAGGTCTGACGTCCGAAAGGTTGTTTGTATCTTGAATCGTAAGGTGGTGGAAAAGGGGCCGTTCGGCCCTTTCCTGAACGAATACGGGTACGAAATCATGGGAACGAAGCCTAGCTAGCGTTCGCTGTCGTCCGGGGTCGCGCCGTCCCAGAGCAAGGCAAGCACAGGGTGGCTAAGTTTTGGCGCCCAGGGCTCGCGCGCGACGCCGGCAGATCGCGTATGGTCAGCGATAGGCTTTCGGTTACGCCCCGGGGGATGCCCGGGGCAGCCCTTAGATCGTTCTGGTCGCAGGGCGTCATACCACACAACGCTGGATTGGGAGACCGCGATGCCAACGTCCGTATACCCATATTTGACTCAACCGGGCCGCTTGGGCCCTGTGCAGTTGCCCCACCGCATGCTGATGGGCGCGATGCATCTCGGGATTGAAGGCGATCCCCGGATGTTGGATCAATTGATCACCTTCTATCGGGAGCGAGTGCAGGGAGGCGCCGCCCTAATTATTACGGGAGGCGCAGCGGTTCACCCGAGCGGTATCGAGGGCCAGATGTTTTGCCTGACCGAACCCAGTCACCGCAGCGATCTCAAAACGCTTGCCGAGAACGTCCACCTCGTTGGCGGACGAATCGCGCTGCAGCTCTTCCATGCCGGACGCTACACCCGTTCCGATGAAACCGGCCAACCGGCATGGGCACCGAGTTCGGTGGCATCGCGTTTGACCCGTGAAGTACCTCAGGCGATGACTCATGAGCAGTGCCGTGATTTGTGCTCGGCTTATGCCAGGGCAGCCCAATTTGCCGCGGAAGCCGACTTTGACGCCGTAGAAATCATGGGATCCGAAGGCTATTTGCTCAACCAGTTTCTCTCCCCCATGGTCAACCATCGCACCGATGCATACGGAGGCTGGGAGGGAGGCACCGCCTTCGTCGGGGAAGTAGTAAGATCCGTCCGTGATGCGCTGCCGCCTGACCGCGCTCTCATTTTCCGTATCTCAGGCTGGGACTTGATGCCGGAAGAGCCTGGCCGCAGCCAGATCCGCCAGTTGGCCCAAAAACTCGTGGGCTGGGGAGTCGACGCACTCAATGTCGGCATCGGTTGGCATGAATCGAAAGTTCCCACCGTCGCCCAACGCGTTCCCCCGGCTGCCTTTGCCGCGATCGCCGCCGACCTTCGCCGCCAGGTAACCGTTCCGATCCTCTCCGCCAACCGAATTACACACCACGACCAGGCGAATTTTCTCATCGAACATGGCATGACGGATTTTGTCGCGCCTGCCCGACCTTGGCTCGCCGATGCCGAATGGGCGGCGAAGGCGTTCGCCCCTGGCGGAGAGCCGATCAATCCCTGTATCGCGTGCAATCAGGCCTGTTTAGACCGCATCTTCGCCCATCCCCCGCAAGCGGTCGGCTGTATGGTCAATCCGCGCACCGGGCGCGAAGCCGTTCTGCCGCGCGCGCTCGCCCCGAATTCCAAGACCGTTGCCGTGGTGGGCTCTGGCCCTAGCGGATTGGCCGCTGCCCGGGCGGCCGCTTTGCGCGGGCACCGGGTCGTGCTGTTCGAGGCGGAGGATGATCTGGGCGGCCAGTTGCGTTGGGCGGCCAAAATCCCTTGGAAACAGGTGTTTTGGGGTACCATCAGCTACTACCGGCATGAACTGTTGCGCCTCAATGTGGCCCTGCGTTGCCATACCAGGCCGGACGTTGACGAACTCACGACGTTCGACCAGGTGATTTTGGCGACCGGGGTCAAGCCGAGGATACCACCGTTCGAGACCGTCGCCGGGTATTCACCTCTGACCTATGCGCGCGCCCTAGAGTCGGCCGAGTTCCTTCCCGGCCGTCCCGTAATCATTGGCGGAGGCGGGATTGGCATAGACTTGGCCTTGTACTTCGCTGGACGAGAAGCATCCTCGCAGGGCATCGACAACTTTTTGGTCGGTTTTGGCGCTCTGCGCACCGAAGATCGCTCACCGGTCAGCCTGATCACCCGCCGCCCCAAGCTGGGCGCCACCCTCGGTGCGACCACCCGCTGGATAGTGCTGGACGCCCTGCGTAAGTGGGACGTAGCCGTCGAAACGGAAGCCGAGGTCTTGCGTATCGCCGCAAACGGCGTGCTGGCCGCCCGCGACGGCACGCCAATTTTTATTGCTGGGGATTTCGTCGTCTTGTGCACCGGCCAGGAGCCGAACCGCGAGCTGTTGACCGACTTGAACGGTCGGGTTCCGGTGCAAGTCGTCGGCGGCGCCCGGGCCACGGAAAGGCTCGACGCCGTGCGTGCCTTTCGAGAGGGTTTTGAAGCCGGCAACGCACTGTAGCCGCGCTAAGACAAGTGGACACAGGAGGAATTCTGACCCATGCAAGACATTTTAAACGGGGATCGGGTGTTCATCACGGGAAGTTCGCGCGGCATCGGTCGGGCCATCGCGTTGGCCATGGCCAACGCCGGCGCCCACGTCGCAGTCCATTATCACAAGTCTGCCGAAGCGGCGGAGCTTGTCGCCCGGGAAATTCGCGAACTGCGCCGCGAATGTATCGTGGTGCAAGGCGATTTGGAGGATGCCGATCAACGCGCGCGGATCGTTGACACCATTGGCGAACAGTGGGGAGCCCTGGACGTTTTGGTGGCCAATGCCGCCGCTACGGCGTTCAAGCCGGTCACGGAACTGCGCCCGTACCATCTGCACCGCACGTATACCTTGGTGGTTGAAAGTCTCGTCGACCTGGTACAACGTTCGCTGCCCCTCATGACCCAAAGTCGTCACGGACGCATCATCACCATCTCCAGTCAAGGCAGTCAGTACACGCTCCCCCGCTACGCCTGCATCGGAGCGGGCAAGGCAGCCATGGAGGCCATGACTCGGTATCTGGCAACTGAATTGGGTCCCTTCGGGATTACGTGTAACGCCATCTCGCCGGGGGTGATCGACACCGACTCGGCGCGCTACTACGCCGGGGATCACTATGAATCCTTCCTCAGCCGGGTCGCCGAGGCGACGCCCTTGGGGCGCCTCGTTCAGCCAGACGATGTCGCCGCCGCCGTAATCATGATGGCGAGTCCCTATGCGCGCATGATCACCGGCCAGGTGGTGCAGGTCGATGGCGGGATCTCCCTCAAAACGCCGGGCTTCGAAGGACTCTGAATGGGGTCAACAAAGGCAGGGCGCCAATTCATGCCCTGCCCTGGCTTGGTATCAGCTGACAATCCAGTTGGCGATGACTCCCCCCATCGTGGATCCCAAAACAACCGCTAGCAGCGCCAATAACACGAACTTGAGAGCAACTCGGAATCGGGACTGCCCCGTCATTGCCGCGGTCATCGCGCCCAGAGCCCACGAGGTAACCCCCGCCAGCGCTATCGCCGGCCAAAATGCGGTATACGGGCGGCTCATCAGCACATAAGGAATGAGCGGCGGCAAAGACCCGCAGAGCACAGCGAAGGCCATGATCAGCGCATTGGTCAGCGCCGATTCCCAGCGTTCGGGCAGGACGCCCAACTCGTCGCGCAGCATCAATTTTAGCCACAGTTCCGGATCACGACGCAGACGGCCCAAAATCGTTTCCACTTCCGCCGTGCTAAATCCGTACTCCTGATAAATTTGGCGCATTTCTTCCAGTTCTTCGTCGGGATGGTCCGTCAGCTCCCACCGCTCGCGAGCAACCAGTGCCTGTTGCCAGGTTACTTCGGCTCGGGTCGCCAAGTAGGACCCGATGCCCATGGAAACCATCGCCGCCCATACCGCCGCCATGCTGGCAACCACGATCGTCGGATGGCCAGCATCGCCAAACGTCAGACCGGCCACCAAGCCGGTTGTCGCAATCACGCCGTCGTTCATCCCGAAAACCGTTTCTCGCCAACGTTCGCGAGTCCACCACCCACGGCGCGACGGGATGCGCTTGGCTTCCGTTTCCAACGGGGTTCGTGCCTCCCCCCGGGCTAGGCTATGCGCACACGGGCCGCCTGCTCTGGGTCAGGGGTGCGCCGGAACGAGCGTCACCTTAATGCTGGGCGTCGTGCGATCCCATATCGTCTCTAGCGCCTTAGCAAAATCTTGCAGTGCAAACCGGTGGGTCACCAAGCTTTCCATCGCGTCGGGGGCTTGATCCAACATCTCCACGGCCCTCGGGAAAAGCGAGTTGCCGTGCCGGTCACGATACCCGTGCGTGCCCACCCAAGTTATGCTCCGCGACCATAGCGGAGTGACATCCAAGCGCATCTGCCCGCCCGCCCCGAGGGCCAAGACGGTGCCTCCCGAGTTCGTCCACGCCAGGGCATTGCCCGTCGATTCGGCGGTGCCGACCGCATCCACCACCACCGGGTAGCCTCCCACGAAATATTCGGGGGCACCGAATATCTTGCCTTGCAGACGGGAACCGAGCACGTCCCCGCTGGGAGAACCGTTCGATCGGCCATCCCAGCTCACCGCTCCCAGGGCTTGGACTAGCCGCTGTTGATGGGCATAGCGGGCCAACACGTGAATCTGTGCAGCCGGGGTGCGCTCTCGCAACGCCCAGGCGGCTAAAAGCCCGATGGTGCCTGCTCCGATAACCAGGACATCCGCACCCTCGGGCACGGCAATCCGTTCGAGCCCCGCCAATACCGTTGCCAGCGGCTCGGCGAGTACGGCCCGTTCTAGTGGCATGGTGTCAGGTACAGGCCAGCACTGATCGGCAGGCGCAAACATGCGGGTGGACCAGCCACCCGGCCATCGGTGGTGATACCCGAGCAAGAGTCCGGGTCCAGTATCTTGGTCGCCGCGACGCTGACAGTCGTCGGGTTGACCCGCTTGGCAGGCCGCGCAAGGGGGTTGGTAGCCGCGAGCGGCACATGCCAGCAAGGGATCAACCACCACCCGCGTGCCAGGCGGCCATCGGTCTCCGCCTTCCGTGACCTCCGCCGCAATCTCATGTCCCAACACCGCCGGAAATGATGCCAGGGGTGCGAGATAGGGGGAACTCTTGCCGCGCAGAATGGAGAGGTCCGATCCGCAAATGCCTGCCATCAAGGGCCGCAATGCCACCCAGTCGGTCCGGGTTGCCACCTCGGCCGGCACCCGTCGCTCAGTCCATCGCAGGCTGCCACCCCGCACCTTGACCCCGAGTGGGGCAACCATGCGCGAAACACCGATCCGCCAGTAACTCGGTTGGAATTCAACCCCCGCATAGGACTCGTACTTGTCCATCACACCCGCCGCCCGAATCCCTTAGTTTTGGCCATCGGTCGCGGCACACCTCCTTTGCTGACCCGTAATCCACGGGAGATCCCGGTCTCGGGAACTCCCCTTCCATCTCTCCCCCCAAAAGTCAGCGCACGCCGGTCCGCCTCTATTCGGATGGACTTCCGCGTGCGAATGGCATCGTACGCTCGCCCACTTCGTTCGTCGAGCCACATCATTTTGGCGCCTAAGCCGGTCTTCATCCCACCGCGAGCATGCAGCCGGGATCCGACTGTAGCATGTCCCCCGTCACCGCGAAGGCCCGCGACCGCGAGCCGCCACAGGTGCGACTCCACGCGCACGTCCCACAGCGGCCGCTAAGCTGACTGGGGTCCCGAAGGCTCCGCAATACCGGGGAATTTTGATAGATCTCCGTAAACGACGCGCGCCGCACATTGCCTGCCACCACGGGCAGATACCCACTGGGGAACACGAGGCCGCGTCGGTCGATAAAGATGACTCCGCGTCCTTCCCTAAACATTGGGCGGGCGGTCATTCCCATGGTTTGTTCGACTACGCGTTGGTACTGCGGGGCGGCGACGACCGTCACCCGAAAAGCCGCCGACTGCGCGTACTTTGCAATCCAAGCCAAGTGGCGTTCGATTTGTTCTGCCTCTAAGGCCTCGGCGATCATGGCTGCACGCCCGGTGGGCACAACAAAAAAGAGCTCCCAACTGGACACTCTCAACGCCTTAACCATATCACCCAAGGACTCTAACTCAACCCATGTGCTCTTCGCCACGGAAGAATTGATCTGCAGGCGGAGACCACACTCGACGACCGTCTTCGCCATGTCCAACGTGCGCCGATAAATTCCCGCCGCACCGCGAAACCCGTCGTGGACCGCCTCCGTCGCTCCATCCAGGCTCAGCGCGACACTGGCCACCCCCAACTCCTTCCACTCCGCGATGCGCTCACAAGTCAGCCGCGGAGTTACACTCGGTGCTACCGCCGTGCGCAATCCTCGCTCCCGTGCCGCCGATAAGATTGTCGGCAAGTCCGGACGCTCCAAAGGATCCCCGCCCGTAAACACGATGATCGGCGGCCATTCAAATTGCGCCAGATCGTCCATCACCTGGGTGATCTCGCCCACCGTCAACTCATCAGCGTCCCGATTCGCCTTGGCTCGAGCCCGGCAGTGCCGACAATGCAACTGACACGCCCGGGTCAATTCCCACGTTACTACATGGGGAGCATCGTACATTCCGTTCATCAATCTCCTCCTTCCGATTTGTGTTCCGGTTCCAGCTCTGGCTCCTCACACCGCAGTGCAGGCAGCCTTCTGACTCACTGCCTGCCAGGGTCCATCCCTCCTCGAAGACCCCGGGGGCAAACCCGGAACTTGGCTGGCCGGTCACCCCGTGGTACCCGGTGCCGCTTCCCACTTTCACTATGCAGAGTCTGGTCTCGCCTGACAATGGTCGGATGACTCCTATCCGGGCAAAACCGCGCTATCTCGTCGGGGATGGCCTCCTATCGTGGAACAAGCCAAGCTTCTCCTACCCAAAAGATAGGAGAAGCTTGGCTACGGACCGACGAGAGCGACACGAACCCCTATTTCTTGACCAGCATCGACGCGGGCAAATACTTCGCGAAGTCTTGCATATGCCCCCAGGCGGCAACATACCCCACATATAGCCACAGCAGCGCAGCCAAGCCCAGGATAACCGCAGTGACGATGGTCAAGGTGCGGTTAGCGCGATAGTGTACGGCGGGCAGCACGAGAATTCCGCCAATCCCGGTCAACACGAATCCCGTTAGTGCCACGGTGGGATGCGAGCTTAAATGCAGATTGGCCATCCGTATCCCCACCACGATCGCATAAATGCCGCCAAACAGGCCGTAGATGGCGGGAACATAGGGCTCCCATTCGAACACCAGCGTGATGGCAGCTGCCAGAAACGCCAAGCTTAAATAGAGTCCGGGTTCGCCATACGCAATATTGAAGACGCCAGGCAGCGGCCACATGACGACCATCGGCAACGACGTCACCAAACCCAAGAACCCCACGGCAAAGAATCCCGCCGCCCAGCTTCTGCGGGCCGCCTTGTCGGGATTAGCAAACAGATAAAGTGCGAGTAGAGCGAGGCCAGCCCCCAGGTTCACCAGCATGAGTGCCAAATAGTCGATAAACATCCACATCACCCTCCTTCGCGTACCCTAGGTACCGTCCGATGATCGCGGAATCCCGACCTTTTGTCTTGCATCGCAGCGGGTCTCCGCTGCTATAAGCTATGCTCGAATCTTGGAACCTATCGCAATCGTAAACTCCCGATGCACCAGTCTCCGCTGCTATAAGCTATGCTCGAATCCCCGGCTATAAGCTATGCTCGAATCGTCTGCTAACAAGACACTTTCATGGTGGGCCAACTATGGGCCTTCGTCTATGGACTTGTGTTCCTCTGCCCGGGGCCGAGTGTCGCACTTCCCCAGGGCCGATCTGGTCGGGAATGGGGTCCCGACGAAGTACAGACCGCGCGGGGAATTCGACGACGGGAAGCGGGGCAGCGCAGTCGCCCGCCAAGGCAGCCAGGTCGCGAACTCACGCTCCAGCCACGCGGGTCGGACGAACCATTTTCCAATCATTCGGCTCGAGTGAGCTCCGCAAATTTCTCCGTGTTCCAACGCCGAGCCGGCTATTGAGGAGGGGATGCTCGGCGCCGGGATCACTCACTCAGACGCCGCTCTGCTCGGTTCAAGCGCTGTCAAGACCTGAGCGGGCGTTGACCCCACCCCCGACTGAATGGGCTGGGGACGTGGGCGGAGACGCCAGGTCTCAGGAAGCCCCCCATTTCAGCGCAACCTTTGAGGCAACCTTCGCCGGGGTTCCGCTCAGGCGTTTGTCTACCATTCGCTGGCGTGGCGCACATTAATTATCTGTCAAACACGCGAACACAAGGTTGTTTATATGGCAGTCCTGGCGGGCCTCCTCATCGCCGATTCCTCCCAGCAAACGAGAGCCACCGCTGGCCGCCCTCCACGGCAATACGAATAGACGCTCGCACGACGTGACCCCGGTTGGGCGTCTGGCCCTTCTTTTTTCGTTTCTGGCGGCGATATCTGCAGAAACCAAAGGTACACGTGGCAAGGCGGCTACGAGGCCACAGCTCGCTTGACCCCCTCTCGGCTGTCGCCCAAGAAAGGGGAATGCGCGGGCATTATGTTCAATGTCGAAGACCCCCTGCACGGCGGTCGGGTGTTGGAGCAAATGCGCGTGGTAGCATCACCCGTGGGGCAATCATCGGCTAAGCAGCGCCCTGACCGCCTGTACGCGATATCACTGGTCGAGACTTCCAAAGTGGCGGGCTTCGTCGAGTCCACGGATCGTCCGCCCGCTTGCGAGCGTGCTGACCATCCCCCGCCGGCCTCCTGTTCCTCCGTCTTCCGTCCGCGTCGGATGCGGTGTCCAAACCGCGTGCCTGGATTCTCATGCCATCGCCACCATCACGGAGACGCGGCCCCATCCTTAGGTATCCGCATGCTCGGAATGCAACCGCGCATAAAAGGCTGCCGCCTCGGCTCGGCGCGTATACCCCAACTTGCTTAAGATATTGCTGACATAGTGTTTGACCGTCTTTTCACTGAGATACAGTTCCTGACCGATTTCGCGGTTGGTTTTGCCTTCAGCAATTTTGGCCAGCACGTGCTGTTCCGTTTCGGTCAGTTTTTCCATCCCGGTGGGTGGCCCCGGCATCGCCCGAATCCGATCAAACAGGGCGGCCGTTACCTGGGGGCTGAAGAGCGAACCGCCGCTGGCCACGGTACGGATTCCTTCCAAAACGGTATGCCCGCGCGAATCTTTGAGCAAGTAGCCCGAAGCGCCCGCATTAATAGCATCCCATACCATTTCGTCCTGACCAAACGAGGTCAGCATAATGACCTGAACATGATCGTCCGCAGCTTTTAACCGCCGACATACCTCGAAACCGTCCAAATCCGGCAGCCGTACATCGAGCACCACGATATCGGCTTTTTGGGGCACTGAACACAGCGCATCCGTTCCCGTCGCATAGTCGCCAACCACACTGAGATCCGGTTGATGATCGATTAAGTTTCTCAGACCGATCCGGACCACTTCATGATCGTCGACGATAGCCACCCTCACCTTCGTCCCTGCGTTGTTAGGCATGATAACTCCCCTCTTTACGTGAAATGCGGTGAATGATTCTCAATCCTTGTACCAAGCCCGTGCAAGAAGACAGACTGCCACTGCCCGTGGGCAGAGGCGGCCGCATCGCACACACGATGGGCGTGCGGTTCGTCTGGGTCCCCTCTTCTTCCCCAGTAGATAGGTCCCGCCCCGTTGTGCTGGCGCTTCACGGCGAAGAGCTGCTTAGGGACTACTCGCGGCACGCGCAAACACACCAGGCGTCCCGCTCTGCGGGTCCGTCGCCCTTCTGGGGACATGAAGGGTCCCGGTACGCCATCAAGTTGAGACTTCCTCTACATATTAACCGCATGCTCTCCCGCCGCCTAACCCTCACGGGTTGAGGCGAGGGTCTCCGGGATCGCTCCCAGAAATTCCTGGGTCATCGACCGTTGCGTGGGACGCCGATGGCCTCCCGAGTCTTGGGCGATCTCCCCCGGGCGTGACTTCGGACCGTTCCGGCCCTAGTTTCCGAAAAATCCGCGTCGGTTTGTAGCGTCTGGTCAGCGGATTGCCCGAGAGAAGTTTCTGGATGCCGAGTTTCGCGATGACCACGGCGGCATTGTGGTCCGCTTGGTCCCGATGTCCGCAGCGTTGGCAGACCAACTTGGCTTGGCTGAGCCGATTGTCCTTGGAGGTGAATGCGCAGACCGCACATTCCTGCCAACTCTGTTGGGGCGGAACCATGATGATCAGTTTGCCTTGGCGCAGCACCTTAACGCGGGTAAACGCTACGGCCCCGCCCCAGGCCGAGGACAAGATAGCCCGGTTAAGACCGGCTGCTCTTGCGCCATTGCGGAGAAATCGCCCCGCGGCGTCCTTTTTCGCCTTCGGACGCGGGGTCATGTTGGCGATTTTGAGATCCTCAAAGACGTAGAGGTCATGGGACGCCTTGGCGACGAGGCGATGACTCGTTTGGGGCGCATAGTCCGGTCGGACGTGCTTTGGGTACTGCTGACACCGAGTGGCTTTCCGATAGGCTTGGTGGCGATTGCGGGATCCTTGGTTCCTACGGGAAGCCCGGCGTTGCCACCGTGGCCGTTGCTGCCGACGCTTCGCTATTCGGGACTTTTGCACGGGTTCGAGATGCCGGTCGGAAGTCACGAGGGGCTTGGCGATCCCGCGATCCCCGCCGAGCGTGCGCTCGGCGCGTTGGGCGGTCAACACCTGGCGTAAGCCTTCGGCGATCCGCTCTGTCGTCGCGTCGACCGTTTTCCCCATGCTTTGGGGTGAACCTGGGGATTCCCTTCTACCGGCGGTTGTCTCGGGCACCGTCACGGTCGGATCCTCCGCCGCAAACGACAGCCAGCATTGGCCTGCGTCGACGGCGATGGGGATCGAGGCGGGCACGGCATGGGGCCGATGCGCCACATCCGGGATAATGCCCACCGGAACCTTGGCGGTACCGACCTGCAATGGGTAGGCGCGAATCTCCCCGTTGCCCTCATCGATTTGCGGGATGAACGCGAATAACTCCTTGGTGATCCGCACCGCCTGTCGTCCGGTCCTTTTCTTGATCTTGGGACGCCCCCCGAGTTTTTGAAAGAAGCGGCGGTATGCTTGACGGAATCTGACGGCCCCATTGCGGAGAATTTCGGCACCACGGCTTTGAGAAAAGCCGTGCCGTCGGTCATGAACCGGCTAACCGGCACCTCCATCCCGGCTGTGCCACCCATCCGCCGCTGGAAGCAACGGTAACACCGGTCTTCCTGCACTTTGGCGTTATCGATCCGCCGCTGGCAGCCGATCCAGCAGAGTAACGTTTGCGGTTGCTCGCTATCGGGTTACAGGCGAAACATATAGCCATTGAGCATTGAACCCCCCCTGGCCGTGGGGCCTAATTTCATTATAGCATTACGCTACGGTGAATGATCACGCAATGGCGTCAGCCTCCCATGTGGTGTATTCTATTCGGTTGCATATCGTCTTGGTGACCAAATAACGGCGCAAGACCTTGCCCTGGATGGTTAGACGCGTTACGGAACGCGTCTAAGAGATGCTAGCGGATTGGCGCTGCACCTTGATCGAATTTGGCGTGCGCTTGGAAGTGGCCGCTTAATGCGACCGCGCGGACGAGGTTGAAATCTGCCCCAGCTAGGCAGTGGGCTCGATATGTGAATGGCCCATCATCACCCGGCTTATCCGAACGGGAAACCCGACGGGGAGTATAACATGCCGGAAAAAGGTCCAAGTCCGTCAACCATCAGACGGCGACTGCGGATCAGATGACTGGGACGATATGAGGTTGAACCTCCCCGCCCTAAAGGGCGGAGATTCTGGGGGAACCACCGTGGCTGCGTCGCGGGTCGTGAGACCCTCGGAGTTGTCCTCCGGACTCGCCACCGCTTATCCCGCCAGCAATTTCCCGGGTTCAGCCGGACTACGCCTTAACGCACCTTTGAGAGGCACGGGACGGCGATACGTGTGGTTTCCACACGTCAGAATTCTAATGCCACCTTTTTTTGAGTGGCCATGAGGGTTCGCATGTTTTAACATCTTACCATGACGACGCGATACATTTTACGTCCCCCACGAATTGCGAGAGACAACCGCACTAACGTATCCAGTTGTCAAAGAGCGAACATGTGTATTTTAGCTAAAGATTTGCCTGACGGCAACGCCTTATATCTCCGCCCTGAAGGGCGAAGTTTTACGGCGTCCCTGATAAAGGCTGGTCTGCCTGAACGACAGCGAGAGGAGTTTTGTCGATATCGATAACGGCGGCGGAACGATGGTCACCAACGCCGCATGGACGAGCGGTGGCGAAGAGCCGTCCGAACTGCGACCACCACCATATCGCGCGCCTACCCAGCCGCCATCCGCGGAAAATCGCCAACGTCGTATCCGACCATCGTCCATGCTGGTTCACCCTCGTCTAACCAAGGATGACCTAAACCGGAACGCTGACCATCGGTCAGCTATGCGCAGCGGCGCTGAATATTCGGCAGGATCACGGAGTCCCCCTAGTAGTCAGCGGTCGGGAAAGCCAACTACAAGGCGAAGGGGGACAGTTTACTCTCGAAGACAACCAAGGAAGAATGCGTGAGGCATCGTGAGAAATCCCCGAGTTCTTTTACAGCGACAGCATCGGTATGTGAACCCTGCCACGCAGGAATTCACTCGCCGTAGCTGACGCGTAAATGGACAGCCGTATACATCGAGAGGTGTACGTACGTTCCGGGGCGAGCATCCGGAAATCCGTCTCCGCAAGGAGGCTTCGGCGCTGGATGCTCTTAGCCTACGGGGAAGCCGATCCTGTCCATCTTCTGGTGGGGATCCATCCGGCACACCATGTCTCCGCCTTGATCAATCCTCTCCAGTCCGCCAGGTCGCGTCGCATGCGGAATCAGTTCGCGACTCCCTTGTGAAAGTTCTCCTGGAAACCGTACTTCTGGCACCGCGCCTAGTACGTCGGGAGTGTCGGCGGAGCATCCTTGGAGGCGGTGAAATGCTAGGTCGAGGCCCAAGAAACGAAAGCAACCCCCTGCAAGGCGGCCAAGAGGCCGCAGTCCGTTTGACCCCCTCTTGGCTTGCGCCTGAGAAGGGGACTGCTCGGGCATGATGTTCAACTGCGACGCAAATGTGCAGGGGATGACGCGATTTGCTGTAAAATGACGCCGTCCGTGCTGAAATTCCAGGCCAGACTGCAGCCCTGTCCCAGTCGCGTGGGGTTCGGTCCCATTGTACGCCTTTCGCGTTCCTTCCTGCGATTCATGCTTACCAGACGACGCCTGAGGGTTCAGCTGGCGCCGTAACGGGTGGTAGCGGCCATGAAACATCGGACGCGGGCCGAGAGTCAGATATGCTATCTTAATGAATGTGGCACGGAGCACATGGTGGGCGAAAAGGCCCATGCGAGCTCGCCCCGCTCCGGCCAGGGAAGTTGCACGGGCTGGCAAGAACCGTCAAACACCATGGGACGCTTACCAAGCAATGATAGGAGGGCATGACCACGGAGATAACGCGCCACCAGGAGGCCTTTCAAGGAGTCCGCACGAGCTGGTTCGAATCTGGTGCCGGCCCTGCCTTGGTGTTGCTGCATGGCGGCGGTGGCACGGGCAAGGCATGGACCAGTCAACTCCGTCACTTTGGGGAGCGTTACCGCGTCATCGCCCCCGATCTGCCAGGATTCGGACAATCCGACAGGAATTTCCTCGTTCATCAGTGCCTCGATGACTTGGCACCTTGGCTCTTGGCGTGGCTGGACGCTCGTGGCGTCGATCGTTTTCTCTTGGCGGGAAATTCCATGGGGGGACGCGTTGCCCTCAGCGCAGCCCAGAGCGCCCCTGAGCGGACGGTTGCCCTTGTCTTGCTCTCCGCGGTGGGCGTCCGGTTGCCGAAGGTACCGATTCAAAATCCCTTGGCGGTGAGTCCGGCCCGTTTTATCGATCACATGGTCTACGATCCTCAACACTTTCGCCGGATTACCCCTTTCCGAACCCTGGAGGATGCAAAAGAGCTGGCTCAAGGTCGAATGGCCTATGCAGCTTATCAATCGTCAGGCATTGAAGTGCCCGCCAATCTCATGCTGAGCAAAATTTCCATGCCGTCACTGCTGATCTGGGGGCGGCATGACACCGTCATTCCGCTTGCTTACGGGGAGGCGTTAGTCAAGGCTTTGCCCGACGCTGAGCTCTTGGTCCTGGAACGGGTAGCCCACTTGCCTCACATGGAAGATCCCGACGCGGTTAACCAGGCGATCGACACGTTCCTGAAACGCCGGCTGATCGAACCGACCCCGATCTAACGTCCAAGCCGACGCAATCGGGCGGCCGCATAACCGCCGAGAAAGAGAGGTCCCCAAGGCTTAGCTCCCGGAGGTGCCAACCCAGTGAGGCCAAACCGAGACGCGATCACGCGAAATCGACAAAAAGGAGTCTTCCGTGGAATTCGAAACCATCATCTACGACCGCACCGACGCGGTAGCCACTGTTACGCTCAACCGACCGCAGGCGCTTAATGCGTTCACCGCCGAGCTGCGCAGCGAACTGCGAAGCGCCTTGGAAATTGCCGCCGGCGATGAGAGCGTTCGAGCCGTCTTGGTGCAGGCAGCTGGGAAAGCGTTTTCGGTGGGGCAGGATTTGAAAGAGTTGGCCGCTGCCTATCAAGACGAGGGATTTTCGCTCGGCCGGCTCGTGACCAACGAATATGCTCCCCTGGTAGAGACCTTGCAAATGATGCCCAAACCCACCATCGCCCTGATTCAAGGCATCGCCCTGGGAGGAGGGTTGTCCCTGGCTTTGTCTTGCGACTTCCGGGTGCTCGGCCCTGACGCCCGCTTGATCGCTGGCTTCGTCAACGTGGGTTTGGCTCCCGACACGGGCGCCGCATATCTCTTGCCGCGCATGATCGGCTATGCCCGGGCTTTGCACATCTTCCTCACTGGAAAACCGCTGACCGCTGCTGAAGCCGTCTCCCTCGGGCTGGCTGAGCGCGTGCACGCCAGTGCCCAGGATGCGGCCTCGGCGGCCTATGAGTTGGCCCGCACGCTGGCCAACGGCCCAACCTTAGCCTATCCCGGCATCCGTCAGCTGCTACACGATACCGCAACCCTGGACCTACCTGCGGCAATGCGCCAGGAGGCGGCGGTGCAAGAGCGACTTTCCCATACCCAAGATCATCGCAATGCGGTATCTTCATTTTTGGAAAGACAACCGCCCCAATTCGACGGGCAATAAAATCTGTCATCCCGTGTGGATGATCCCGGACAACCCGGGGAAAGGAGCGCTGTATGGCCCAAACCATGCTTCCCGCCAATACCTTTGCCGGCCAAGTGGCGGTCATCACCGGTGGCGGAACCGGGATTGGCTTCGGTATCGCATCCATGTTAGCCCAGTTGGGGGCCAAGGTGGTATTGGCCAGCCGAAATCCCGAGCATCTGCACGCGGCGGAGGAGCGTCTACGGGCTGAACATCGGTCGGTCTTCAGCGTGCCTACCGACGTCCGTCAACCTGAGGCCGTGGACGGACTCTTCGACCGGGTGTTGGCGGAACTCGGCCAGGTGGATATTCTCATCAATGCGGCCGCAGGCAACTTCATAGCCGACACCGAAAAGCTTTCGGTCAATGGGTGGAACAGTGTGGTGCAGAGTGTCCTCAACGGAACCTTTTATTGCAGTCGACGCGCCGGACTAGCGATGATCAAGGTTGGCCGGGGAGGGAAAATCCTCTCGGTGGTGGCCAGCTACGCGTGGACGGGCGGGCCTCGAACCGTGCATTCGGTGGCCGCCAAGGCGGGCGTCGTCGCCCTAACCCGTAGCCTGGCGGTAGAATGGGCTGCACACGGCATTCGCGTCAACGCGGTCTGCCCCGGGCCCACGGACACAGAAGGCGCGCGGCCCTTGTGGCAAGACTCCGAGGCTCGGACACGAATCCTGGCCAAGATCCCGGTGGGCCGTTTCGGCACGGTGGAGGAAGTTGCCCAGGCCGCGACGTACCTGGTCTCCCCCTACGCCGATTTCATCAATGGGGAAGTGTTAGTCATTGATGGCGGGGAATGGCTGGGAAAGGGTCTCACGTCATGAGCGAAGTGTTGGCGGGCAAGCGCGCGCTGATTACGGGCAGCTCGCGGGGCATCGGCCGGGCCACGGCGTTGGCCATGGCCCGGGCGGGAGCGGACATCGTCGTCCATTATCACCGCCAGCGCGACTTGGCCAACCAAGTTGCCGCGGACATTCGCCATCTGGGCCGAGAGGCCCTCGTCATTTCCGCCAATCTTGAGGACCTCACTGACGTCGAGCGCATGTTCGACAACATTCGTGAGCATTGGGACCGTCTGGACATCTTCATGGCGAACGCAGCGGCCACCGCGTTCAAACCGCTTGCCGACATCAAACCCTATCACCTGGAACGCACCTACCGGCTCACAGTCCACAGTTTAGTCCAGTCGGTGCAGCGGGCTGTGCCGCTCATGGGGCCATCCGGGGGAAGGATCTTAACCATGTCGGGCCACGGAACCTCCTTTACCATTCCCGTCTACGCCACAATTGGATCGGCCAAAGCGGCGGTGGAAACCCTGACTCGGTACCTTGCCTATGAACTGGGCCCTCGACAGATTACGTGCAACACCATTGCCCCCGGCGTGGTGGAGACTGATTCGGCCCGATTTTACATGGGCGCGCGCTATGAAGAGTTTGTGGATGCGGTCACTCGGGAGACTCCCCTCGGCCGTTTAGCCCGTCCCAAGGATATTGCCGATGTGGCGGTGTTCTTGGCCAGCGACGCCGCCCGCTTCATCACTGGCCAGGTTATTCGGGTCGATGGCGGGCTCACCATCACGTCTGGTCCGTTTGAAATCACCAAGGCCCTAGAAGGGTCAGACCATTCAATGTAAAGGACTCTTCGGCGGGGGGCGAGGCAAGCGTGAACAAGCTGTTGACACTTGATCAAGTGGCGGCATCGATTCCCGACGGAGCCACGGTAGCCATTGGCGGGTCTGCCTTATCCCGCAAACCCATGGCGATGGTGCGTGCGCTCGTTAGGGCTGGAGTAACAAATCTGCGTATTGTGGTCGACATCGGGGGCCCCGACGTAGACCTGCTGATTGGCGCCGGGGCCGTGCGAGAGGTGCTTTACGCCTTTGTCGGTTTTGAAGTGCTTGGCCTTGCCCCCCACTTTCGGCGCGCACGCCAGACGGGCACGGTGAATTTTCAGGAGTGGACCGAATATACGGTGATGGCGGGCTTGGATGCTGCCATCAAACGGGTTCCCTTTCTCCCCACCCGATCCGGCCTAGCCTCAAGCATCCTAGACGTGAACCCGGCGTTCCGACGTATCCACGATCCCTTCGGGGGAGAAGACGTGGTGGCGGTGCCCCGCCTCGAACCGGATTTTGCCCTCATTCACGTCAATTTCGCCGATATTGCCGGCAACGGGGTGATTTTGGGCGATAGTCACGTGGATGCACTGTGCGCCAAAGCGGCACACACCACCTTCATGTCTTGCGACGCGCTAGTCGACAGCGAAACGCTTCACGGTTACGGTCGCAACGTCCAGATTCTGCGGGTCTATACCGACGGCGTCGTGGAAGTTCCGTGGGGAGCGCACCCGACCTCGCTGGCGCCCGCGTATCGCGCTGATGTGCCTGCCTTGCTAGAGTATTTGCAGGCATCCGGCAATCTCGAGCACTGGCGGGCCTACCAGACCCGTTGGGTCGCGGTTGACCACATCGGTTATCTGAACCTGCATGGCGGGCAACAGATGCTGCAGCAGCGCTTGGCAGTGTTGAAGCCCTAAGCCGGAAGAGGTTTCAGCCCATCAAGCGGTTCGAGCGATCGCAGGCGGACCATCACACGCGATATGGAAAGGGGAACGGTGCCGCGGAGATCATTGAGGGGAGCGCTACTAATTGGAGTACAGTCTGGATGAGTTGATCATTGCCGTCATGGCCCGTTATCTGACGGGAGAAGTGCTGGTCGGGGCGGTCACCGCGTTCGGAACCCTGGCAGGCATCGTCGCCCGCCACGTTTACGCACCCGATCTTGGGATCTTGTCCAGTCCCGAATCGGGCCTGGACGCGAACGGGTTCCCGACCCTCACGTTGGCTGAATTTTTTGCCGCACGCGATCAGGGAATTCCTCTGACCATGGAGGAAGTATTCGACGCGATCTTTACCGACCACTTCAGAATATGGATTCATCCTGCTCAAATCGACCGCCAAGGCAGCGTGAACATCAGCGCTATCGGTGCCTGGGAGCGGCCTAAGGTGGCCTTGGTGGGGTCACGTGGCATTCCTGAAGACACCAGCCACCTATCCCAGCTGCTCTATTATATCCTCGACCATTCACCGCGGACGGTGGTGGAGCACGTAGACTTTCAAAGCGGGCCCGGCAATACCGATCGACGCGCCACAGAACTCGGGCCGATTGGCTCCCCCAGCGTGCTGATCACCAACCTGGGAGTCTTTGATTTTCTTGGTCCCGAAGGGACGCTGCGCGTCATCTCTTTGCACCCCGAGGTCAGCCTGGAAACGGTTCGGATGGCGAGCGGGTTTATGCCGGCCGTGAAAGAGCCGCTGGCCACAACCTCCGCTCCAACCGCGGCGGAAATCGCCGTCATCCGGCGTTACGACCCGCTTAAGGTAAGAAAACTGGAATGGAGCCAGGAACCGGACGGTGGCCGGGCCCTCCTCGCGGCCTACCACGCTGAACGCACGCAATTCCTGGGCGACCTCGCCGCGACGCCGGAGGATAGGCCAACATGATTTTCGCCGAATCTACGGTGTTAATTACCGGCGGAGCCCAGGGCATCGGACTAGCCACTGCCCAACGCTTCTTGCAGGAAGGCGCCCGGGTAGCCATTTGGGCCCTGCACCCAGAAAGCCTGGTGGCCGCCCGCGCCACCTTGGGGTCGTCGGTCCTGACCATGGTCACCGACGTCGGCGATCCAGATGCGGTGGACCGCTCCCACCGCATCCTGGAGGCGTCCTTGGGACCTATTGACATCCTGGTCAATAACGCGGGATACACGCTAACCACCCCTTTTCTACAGGAAGACCGGGTCTATTGGGAACGGATCGTCCGCACCAACTTGTGGGGTGTCGTATTTACCTGCCACGCACTGTTGCCTTCGATGGTGGTCCGCAAGCAAGGCGTCGTTGTCAACGTGGTGTCTGACGCCGGGCGCGTAGGCATGGCGGGTGAAGCCGTCTATGCGGCTTCCAAAGGCGGAGTGGTCGCGTTGACCAAGTCCTTGGCACAGGAAATGGCCCGGTATCATATCAGGCTCAATTGCGTATCACCTGGCCCCACCCGCACCCGCATTCTCGAAGACAATGCGCGCGAGGCCCAACCGCTGATTGATAAAATGGTTCGGAGAATTCCCCTCGGCGAAATCGCTGAACCCGATGATATAGCCCAAGCCATCCTCTTCCTGGCAGGACCCGGAGCCCATCATATCACTGGGCAAGTGCTGTCGGTGTCGGGCGGCTTGACCATGGTCTGAAAGCCCGACCGGTCTTGCCGCTTCGGTCCTGCAGGCGGGTGTACGCGCCCATTCCCGCAGAAATATTTTGCAAACGTTGCGTAACCCTCTTGACACGCGTCTGTTTGCCAAGTATATTGTGAATGTGACCACATTCACAATGATGAAGGAGATGGTATCCAATGCGCCAAGTTCCCAAGTATCTCGTCGCGTACACCGGTGTCGGACGTACGTCCCCGGTGGTCTTCTACGAAGTGCGAAACCCTGCCAGCTATGGTCGACTCATTCAGTTCATTGAGCAACATCCCAATTGGGAAGTATCCACCGAGTGGTCGAAGCGGCGCTTTGCTGGCTTTCGGCGCGAACGCCTGGGTCAAGGCTTGCCAGCTCCTGCCTTCCGCGAGACGCGCCGCGGCTGGGTACGCGTAGCCGCCAGCGCGCCTCAGGTCAAAGGTTCCTTGGAAGAACTCCGCTACGTGCCCTCTGCTTCCTAAATTCTCCACTTCGTGCCCGACGCCCGGGTGCTCCGGGCGTCGATTGCACGCTCTCGACGGAGAGATCTGCCATGGCCGCCATCCTGGTATGGTCGGCAAGCATCGGTAAATCTTCCCAGGTTCAATGCACTAATCCCTTCGGCCGATTGCGCTTCCTAGGCGATAAGCTGGGGGACTCCAGAGGCCACACTCCAATGCCCGCCCGGCGGCCACCTTCCCTTGCGCACTGCTTAATCCATCGCGGATCCACCTTGAGCACGGCTACTCCTTGGCACAACGCCCGTCACCGGGACCTACGAAGGTCCAAGGGTTGTTAAGTCTAAAGCTATTTGGCCTAGACCAGTCTCGATTTGTAACTATTTGGGTATACCACCCACCAAACTCAAGGATAAGCAAGTGACGGTTTGGTCGGCCGCGATTCTCTCTTAGCAGCGCAACGCCGAGTAGGGATGGTGGTGGCCATCCCTGTCGGTCGATGGAATCTCTCCCA
>JAJZZH010000164.1 GCA_021797675.1 Bacillota bacterium
CGACGCGATACATTTTACGTCTCCCACGATTGCGAGAGACAACCGCCGATGTATCCAATTGTCAAAGGGCGAACGTATATATTATGCCATAGGGAATCTGCGAAGACAATCCTTCGCCTCACGGCGAACGCCTTATATCCCCATACCTGAAGGTAGGGGTTTTACGGCGCGCTGGATAAAATTGAACACCGGATGTTCGCCGCTATCAGCCTGAACTGGCGCGGTCGCCCGTTGACGACTTATGAGACCATCTTAGAACTAATTGGGGCCACCACCAAAACTGGGCTCACCATTGAATGTGTCTTGGATTGTAACAGTTACGCTACGGGGATTAAGGTAACCGATGAAGAATTGGCAGCCGTTAATCTGACGCACCCCGACGATCAGAACCTCCAGTGGGACTACACTATTCGGCCGCGTTTGTCAACATCAAAAAATGGTAAATCGTAGGTTAAGATTCCAACTCTCCTAAGACACCAACTTTGACGATGGGGCACTGTGTTTGCTGGTGGAGGTCATGCGAGACGCGCCTATGTTGAACGACTATTGGGGGCGTATGTTCGTCAAGAAGAAGAGGACAGCAATCTGCCGCAATGAAAGCCAGACGTCTCCTGTTGACGGTTGATGCGTTGTGTGATGCCACTGCATATAGTACTATGAGTGTGCGGAGAGCATCTCATGAGTCAATGGGAAAAACTACTGGCCCGAATTCACAACAACCCCAAAACGGTGACGTTTGACGAGTTGGACAACATTTTGCAGCGGGCTGGGTATAGGCGTCGGCAACCTCGGAGTGGATCGAGCCACTATGTGTACACTAAGGGAACTCGAATACTCACGGTCCCTAAGCACAGTCCGTATATCAGGGAATCCTATGTTAAAGCGGCGCTCCGAGTCCTTGACGAGGAGGGAAACGAACCATGAGCGAAAAGGACTTTGACGGCTTGATGAGGTTGCCCTATCGCATCGAACTATACCCAGAGGAGGACGGCGGGTTCGTGGCGGCCATTCCTGACTTGCCCGGCTGTGTGACACAGGCAGAGACTAAGGAGGCGGCACTCACTCTGATCGAAGACGCCAAGGCTGCCTGGATCAGCACCGCTATCGAACAGGCGATCGCGATCCCTACCCCGGGGGCGCCCGCAGGATCCTATTCTGGCAAGCTGAATGTGCGACTCCCGAAGTCGCTGCATCGAGCCTTGGCCGTTCGCGCGGAGGCGGAAGGCGTCAGCCTGAACCACCTCATCGTCTATAAACTAACCCAAACGATGGAAGGCCGAGATCCGGGCAGAACAGTGAAGAAGCCCAAATCGCGGACTGTTTCGACCCATCGTCGCCGGGCTCACGAGTGACTCGCGTGGTTCGCCGTCGGCTCGGGCTCCAGTGATATCAACCAGGAGAAACAAAATGAACTTCTTCCCCGCCTGGCTAGGCCGAGCGGCCCATCGACCACTGCGCGGGAAGCCCATGCCCTGAGGCCCCATCATAGTCCCTGAAGGCCGAGGGCTCCCCACCCTCCCCCGGCATCCCCGCCGGAGGGGAGTGTCGAACGCTGGGGAGCGATGGCCTTCCCGGGGCCCTTGCCGTGGGACGATGCGGCGCGGCAGGTCCCGTTGAGACAAGCACAAAGCACCCCACACGCAATATACAGTCGGACGCCGCGGCAACCTCACGTTTCACCAGCGCTGGGGCATGACACGGGTTGCCCCGAACGACTGATGGCAGGAAGGGTGCGGCCGAACACGGCGTTGGCAAACAGCGGGAACGTTAAAGCTTGGGAGGGAGCAGCGCGCCCAAGATCAGGGTCATCAACGCCAGAATCATCGTCCACCACCTGCTGTTGCGAAAGGTTAGCCGCGCTGCGATGCCGTCGAGGTGTTTGTCAACCTCATCGAAGCGCTGGTCAACGGCATCGAATCGACCATCGAAGCGCAATCGCTGGCCGTTAAAGCGCGCAATTCATTTGCGTGCTCAGCTGCTGAATCTGCTTGTGGTCAACACCCGGGCATCTCGACCACCATGCCGGCTGTGCGCCGCGGTAGTTTCTTGCCTTGTGCCAAGGCATCGCCATCGCCTTCCTTTCGGGGGAATTGCCGCTGAGGATGCCTATCCCGCCGCGTCGTGCATGGCCTGCCAAATCTGACCCCGGGGTTGGGTCATCCAGGCGTTCTCCCAAAGAGCTGGGATGTGCGTGCGGATCATGCCGAGGATCCCACCATAAGATCTGGAACAAATGGACCTGTTTGACCCCCACGCGCGTGCCTTCTTGCCAACTGCGAACGAGAAGAGGTGTTCGGGCAGGTCCTCGGTCCACACCATGCCCAATCGTTGCTGAACCTTTGATGACGAGAGACCCGGGCATATGCCACCGTCTTGCGATCATGGTTCGCCACGCGATCCGGTTCATGGGTGAGACGAGCCAAATCATACCATCGATCTTCGCCACGTGTACGTTGCGGCACGAGTGCCCTTCACACTCCCATCGGCGCAACGTCGTCGGAGTGACGCCCAGAAACTGCAATCGTCACCAATTGTCGTGCTATATCCAGGTCGTCCAGCGTTAGATAAGCATAAACAATATGTAAGAAACTGTTCAAACCCCTTTGGCCCCATCTCCTTCTTGGCTTGCGAAAAAACTTCCGCGACTGGCAGGAAAAGTGGGCGGGCCGCGGAATTTCTTTTCACGTTACCGGAGGTGATTTATGGTTGGCAGGATAAAGTGGATAGGCGTGCTCGGGCTGGGATGCGTAGGAGGACTGCTGTCGGTGGCCCATGCGGCGTCGTATAGTGCTGCGTCGCCAGCGTGGGTCTACACCCCGCCCCGGCGCTTGGCGTTAAATTTTTGGGTCCCAGGGACACACTCGTCGAACGACTTCACGGTGAATCTCAACGGGCAGCCGGCTGCGTTTCGTGTACCCGCCCAAAGCATGGTGGTGGTAGGGTCCGATGCTCCGTTTGCACCCGGGACTTACACGCTGTCGGGCACGCTAAGACTTCCCACCTCACCGATGGCGGTGTTTCCGGCCACCACCACGGTAACGGTGCGCCCTTCGCCGTCAAGTGCCTGGATGGTGCGAGCGCTGGGCGCGCAGTCGGCTACGGTGCTCTCTGCGCTCAATGCCTACCGGAAGGCGGCTGGACTGCCATCAGTCATCTGGTCCGCAGGGCTGCAACTGGCCGCCTGGCACCACCAAGCCTATCTGAACGGCCATCCCAACCAGGCGCCGTCGCCCAACGAGATGCCAGGCAAGCCTGGATACACGGGTGAAACTCCTCTAGCCCGCGCTACCCACGCGGGCTATCTTGGCCCGTACGTCAGCGAATGGGACGGAGCGGCCGCCGTCTTGAATCCGCTGGCGGCCGTGATCGGACTGATCAACGGGCCACAGCGAGCGTTTTTGATCAATCCCGCGCTGACCCGCCTTGGCCTAGCGGTCACCCCGCGGAGCTTTCCGGTGCTCGATGGCGGCGTCGTCGAACCGAATCCGCTGATGGCACAAATGCTCGCTTATCCCGGGCCCGGGATGCATGACGTACCTACGGCGGGTGAGCCGGGATCGCCCGCGGTGCGCGAGGGGGCTTCGCTCACCGGGTATCCCGTGAGTTTGGAGCTTCAAGGTTGGAACATTCTAGGCCCTTTCCACGTGACACTGACCACCCGCGGTGAACAGGTTGCGGGCAGGTTGGTGTCGTCTCAGCATGCCGGTCAGGTCACCTGGATTCCGGCTCATCCGTTGCCACCAGGCCGACGGTATCTCGTTACGGCATCGGTTGAGGCGGCTAACCCGCTGACCGCAGCCGCCTCGACCAAGACTTTGACGTATGGTTTTCATACCGTCCCTGCCGGCTTGATTTTGAGTCCGGTGGGCCAAGGACCTCGCCTCAGGGTTGGTCACACGCTCCTCCTCCAACTTTCTTCGACGACGGCCGATGGCCTGCCGGCCCACGTGGGGCAGGCCATCCGCTGGCAGGTGGGTTCCGGATTGCGCCTCGCCGCATTCACTCGGCGGGTGGCGGCCAACGGGTTAGCCATGGCTTTGGTCATCGGAGAGCACGTGACGGAGAGCAGACTTCGGGCGTCGGTGGGCTCACAACAGACGAATCTACCGCTCTCCGTCACCTCATCGGTCGCGGCATCTTTATCTGCCGTGCCGGAAGCCACCCGGGTGACGGGTCCCAATCGTGTGGCGATAGTGGCAAAAATGGCCCAGCAGGCTGCATTGGTCGCAGCCCAGCCACCGACTACCGCGATCTTGCTGGCTCAGAATCCGGCGGCGGCGATGGAGACGGCAGTGCTCGCCCCCCTGTCCCGGATGTGGAACGCTCCCCTGTTTTTGACCAAGTCAGGCTCCAGTTTGGGGATTTATACTCGGGCGGGTTTGTCCGCGCTCGATATTCGGCATGTGATATTGCTGGGAGCTTCCCCAAAGCTGGCGGCCACCTTGCCCCCTGGGATTAACGTGGAGCAAAGCATCGTGCCGTCGGGCCCGGTGTCGCTGGCGGCGTGGGTGGCGAGCCAGTTAAAGAGAT
>JAJZZH010000063.1 GCA_021797675.1 Bacillota bacterium
CTCGGAGTAAAGCAACTCGCAATATACGATGACCCAAGATGGGCTTGGGGGTTCTATTTGTGCGTCAGTGAGCCAAACCGATGGGCTCGGCATATTTGAACGGATAGCAGTCATTGTGCAAGAGCCCGGAATTTGTCTATTCGAAAGTGCTTGATGCCGTTTTTCTGGAGTCCATAAAGCTTCCTTCGTTTTCAGCAGAGATCGGTCTGATGGACTATGGATATTTGCTAGATGGCATCTTGGGGTTTGATTTTATTTCTGCGGCCAACCTGATAATCGACGCACAAACCATGGAAATTCGAACGCTCCGGTGATCCTGAAAGCGCGGGGGGCAATGCTGTCAAGTTAAGGGCGTTATAAGCATCGGCGTCGGTATGGCGAGTATTTATTGGCTTTCTTGCCCTGGTGACGTGGGGCCGTACGGCCACGTCGAACTGGAATTAAGGCCCGCTGAATGTGATCGATCACGCGTTGAAAGGCCTTCTCACGTTGGTCGGGATCAGGTTCCAAGACAGCTTTACTCAGTCGAGTTTTGATAGTCCCAAAATATTTCGAGTAATGCGATATTCCGTGTATTTGTAGGGATGCGAGGATTGGCGGAGGCGTTCTTCCGCTTCGGCCTGTGCGTCTTCTGCGACCACGGCGGCCAGGTTGCTCAGAAAGGTCGTCGCGTAAAAATCCTGTTCACCACAACGGGGCTGTGCCCCGAGAAGTTTTCGACTTCGAATTTGTTCTTCAGGCCATCATAATGCGTTTCCAGACCCCAGCGCCGAAAATACAGCGACGGGGCCTCCGCATACGGGAGCTCAGCCGGTGTCAAATCGGCGATGAGCGTCTCGACTTCGCCGGTCGGGAGCGTAAGCTTCAGGACCCGGAGCGTGATCTCCGTGCCGACCGGCACGGGGGTCCCCTGCCGTTTGAGATGGCGGGCGCGGTCTTTGGTGATCCGTATGGTCACGACGGCGTCGGGCTCTGTCACGGCATCAATCTCGGAATAAAATCCTTTGACGACGCGCATCACAAAGCGGAGGTGATGGGCTCGCAGCCACAAAATGAGGTCGGCGGACGGGTAGCCGCGATCAAAGAGTACCACCGTGGGGATGTCGGATGACGTCAGGGAGAGGAACGCAGACCAATGCTCTTTGGCCATGTCCCGTTCAGCACGATCGTACCGGCCGAGAATGGTGTGGATGACCAGGCTGAGGAGCGGGCACGCGCGAGCGTGCCATAGGCGGATTGATTTTCCGACGTTCCATACTTCTCCCGCAATACCGGCGTGTTGGGCAGTTCCATGACACTGCCATCCGCCGCCAGTACGCGAAATCCGCGGTACCGTGCGTCATCCCCCTGGGCATAATAGCCCCGAATAGACACATTATTGAGGAGCGTAAACGCCTCGGGGCGCAGATTCTGCCGGGCTTCTGTGAACGCCTGTTGGGTATCATGCGTGTTCGGTTACGGTCAGTCCTTGCATGCCATATTATGGATATTCGGCAGTGAAGGAATTATCCTCGTCGATGGCGAACCCTCTGAAAACTGACGATCCCACGGACCCGCGTGGCCAGCACCGGCATTCAGGAGGGATCATCCATGTCGCCAGACACCCCGGACACTGACCCCCAAATGCTTGAACGTTTGCTCACCGACCTCTTTCCCAGCGAGTGGATCCGCCAGACGGCCGGGACCGTTGGATTTGTGCGCCTCCGTCGCACGATCGACCCGGTCACCTTCTTATGGGTCCTGGTCTTAGGCTTCGGGACCGGCGTGTCCCGGAGCCTGGCCTCCCTGCGGCGGGCGTACGAAACCTCCTCGGGGGAGACCCTCGTCCCGTCGGCGTTTTATGACCGCTTTACCCCGGCCTGCGTGGCGTTCTTGCGGGCGTGTTTCATCCGGGGGCTTGAGGAGGTGGTCCGCCACACTAGTCTGATGGAGTTGGTGGTGCAAGTCCGTGATTTGCTCCCGCAGTGCGCAGCGCTTGATTATCCTGCAACACGCGTTGCACCAGGCCGACGAGCGCCGTGATGAGGGCCACGATAGCGATCCCCGACGATAGGTCGCCGCGATGGACTTCCGGTCAAGGTGGGCGAGATCTACGTCAAGCCCTTCGAGTACCGTTGGGGATGGTTCGACCGCCGGGGGTTTCGACGAGGATGTCGCCATTTCCAATCCCATCCTTATTTCTGTCTTATCGGTCGGACGATATACCACACAATTGGTTCAAGGTCCAGAAAAAAAACGAAGGGCTGACGACATGTTTTGGTCTATTTTTTTGGGGGAAGACGTTGAGGTTGAGGGGTATACCTAAACAGTTACCTTGGCGCGCCAAATCCTCGTTCTGATCATGGCTGGACACCCCTGGCCTAGGCGAGCGTCACACGCGGGCTGGGAGCGTGTTTGGGGGCTGCCTGGAGCAGTCGATCCGGATCATCTCGTCGTGTTCTGCCGGGAGTCCGTCGGGGGGAGTTTTCCCCTGCTTTTCCCATCGGCGAAGCGTTTCTGGGCGGCCCACCAATGCCTTAGCGGCTACACCAAAGCCGGATTCGATCACCACCCGCTACGTGTGTCTAGCTCTCGCCAGCGTGTTGTTAGCAGTTACTACCCGCGGTCTTCGGGCCTCGGTAGTGCCGCGAATTTACCGAGCGCCGGCGGGAAGCCCACTAAACGCCGTTTGATAGAGCCAGGCGGCCAGGTGTGCTGGCGGCACGTTCGCGGCCAGAGTTTGACCCGTCGTCGGATCGTAAAGCGAAGGCGTGGAACGGATGCGGGCTGCTTCGGCTACGTCCGGAAATTGGTCCACGGGGATGACATCAAATGTCACCCGAGCCTGCAAAGCCGCCACCTGGATCGCCCGGTGGATCATGGGATGACAAAAACTGCAGGTAGCGCCCACGAAGAGCTGAGCCGAAACGGGGCGGGGAAGGTTGAATAGGGTGTGCTGGATGGTTTCCGACCAATCCATGCGGGCCATGGCTCCCGTAAGGGCTTCCATCGCTTCGACCAGCCCATCGAGAACAAATCCGGTGGGAATTCCCCAAAATTCCATGGGCCACAGCCGGTCTGCCCCGGCTAAGCGCACCATGGTCCGCGCCTCCCGTTGATAGTGAGTCAAGACGGTGGTTTTCCACGCTGGCCCGCATACCGCCTGCAGGATTTCCGTCAGTTCGCGTTCAACCGCGGCATTCGCCGCGGACAACCTGAGGGTGACCGGGTGAGCGAGCCGGGCGATGCGTTCGGTCAGACCTTCACCTAAGGGGAACACGTAACAAACACCTCCCTTCGAACGGGGCTACTTCGCATCCACGGGGGTTCGCGTTAACATTATACAACTCACCGACCAACCTTTTCGCGGACCCCGGGGAAGCCTCATCCACCCCGAGTAGGAGCCGCGCTTCATCCCGGGTTTTAAGCACCGACCCCGGCCATGACGCTTCGGTGTTTTGGCTAACGTTGTTTGTCATGGGTTTAACTAATGACGTTGGTCTTCGTTCCCCGGATCCCGTTTGGGACCTGCGCGGGACGGTTCTAACGAGTGACCGGCCCTCGTCAATTACCCCGGTGCCGTCGATGGCCGCGTCTCACCCGCATGGGAGCAGCGGCCCGCGACACCGAAGGGTACCGTGGCTGGCTCGTGGTGAGCGCGTCCCACGTCTCATCCCACTGGTTCGCGAGATACGCCAGCAGGTCCGGCACGTGGGCAAATCGGGAGTCGACCATCGGCTGACCTGGTCTGACCTTGGCGGCAAGCATGGTGATCGCTTGGTTCAGGACGGCCTCGGGATGTCGTGCCAAATCCGGTGCCAAGCACGCCGCAGACGCGAGGCGGTCAAGACGCGCCAAGGCCAGCGCCGCCGGTGCGTTCGGGGCGTCGCGCCACGCAGCGGCCGCCAGGTGGCTCGCGGTCAGCATCCGAGCGGTGGCCAGTGCCGTTTTCAATCCGCTACCGGCGTCAACCACCGGGGCAAAATGCACCCACACCCTGAGACGGCCGGGGCGCAAGGGGTCGTAACTCGTGGAGACAACGTAGACGTGTTCCGCGGCGGGCATCATTACGCGCAGACTCTCGCGCAGGCGAGCGACGCGGCCGTTGACGCTCAGCCTGCCTTCGGGGGTGGTGAACACCGCGTGGCGAGCGGCCAGTAAGCGGGCCAGCGCACGCATTTCTCGTTCGGCGGCGGAGCGGATTTGCCGTCGCGCCCATTCGCGATATCGGGGTGCAATCCCGATAATAGTAATTTCCCGCGCTGCCCAGCGGAGATGGGCGGGCGTCCACAACATGGGCAGGGTTAACCGTGGGTTGATCGGCGCTCCTTGCAAGGCGGCACTTTCAAAGGCTTCGGTCACCGCTAGGGGACCGAAGCAGCAGTACAGGGTGAAGGCCCAGCTCAACAACGGGCGGGACAAGGGGTGGTCTTCAATTGGTCGGACGCCGAGGCGTGACAACCAGGGCGCCACGTTGAATCCAGCGAGCAGCGATCGGCTTAGCGGACTTGTTAGACGCATCGCCAGAAACCCGGGTTCGAACAAGCGCGTCGAGGCCGAGGTCACCACCGGATGGCGAAATCCGCGTTGCGCGGCGATGGTGGCCGGGATAATCATGCCTTCCAAATCGAGCTGGTGGTTGCCGACGACCAAAACGCCCGCCGGGGCAGCCGGCACCCGGCCTACGATGCGGACGTGAAAACGAAGACGGGTGTACACCGTCATCAGCGCCCACACCGCGACGACCAACGCGGGAGACCACAACGGATGCGCATCGTCGTTCAGGATTCCACCTCCTTGGGCCAATGGCTTATCGTTCACCCGTTGGCGGTTGCGGGACCGTTCGCCAGCTCCAGACAATCGCGTGCGATGTCCAAAGCCGCTCGCGGGCGGCGGAGGGCCTGTTGGGCGCCAATCATGGCGGCCCGGGTGTCCCTCTCCCGCAGCAGGCGGGTTAGCCACGCCTTGAGTTGGGCGGGTCCGTCGGCGATGGCGGCGGCCCCATGCTTGGCAAGATACTCCGCGTTTCCCCGCTCTTGACCCGGCAGCGGGCGATAGATGATGAGGGGGCGAGCTACAGCCAGGGCTTCGGACAGGGTTACCGCGCCTCCCTTGCTGACGATGATGGTGCTGGCCGCCATCAAGTGAGCAATGTCGGTGCGAAACGCGGCGATGATCAGGCGGCGATCGCCGGATCGCAGACGGGCCAGCCGGGCGATCAGCCGGTGATCGGCGCCGGCAACCACGAGCACGCGAAAATGATTCGGCAGGACCGCTAAGATGGCCCGCACCGCCGGAATGACGCCGCCCATCATGGCGAGGGCACTGGTGACGAATAACAGGGTCGGCGAAACTTGGGGATCGGGTACCGGCAACTCCCACCCGCTATCAGCGGTCCAGAAGGATTTGCGCAACGGGATGCCCGTCACGCGAATGACCGGGGCGGTCAGGCAGGCGGCCGCCTCTTGGCTGGCGACGAAGTAGGCGGCAAGGTGGGGGCTGACCCAGCTTTCATGGACCACGTAGTCAGTGACGACAGCCGCCAACGGGCAAAGGGAATCCGGCCTGACCGGCCCCGTGGCTACCAATAGCGGGAGCGGGTGGGTGAACACGATCAGACGCGGCCGGATCATCGCATACCACCTCCAAAATTGTCGGCGCCCGGGCCGCGTTTCAAGATCGCGAAAGGCTTGCCGCGCCGACCATTGGTCTGTCATCCGGTATACGCTCCCATAGGCGGCGTGCCAATGCTTGGCCAAAAACCGGTGGCCTCCCACGGTGGCTCGGCGCACCGCAGGCGAAACAAAGCCAAGATAGTCCACGGTGAGCACGGGGACCTCCGGGGCGACTTCGCAGAGCCCCTCCTTGACGGCGCGCGCCACCTGTTGATGACCGGCCCCGTAGCCGGCCCCGATCAGGGCGATGGGGTTCATGGCCGGACGCCCCCAGCCGGCGACCTGCAGGCCATAGCCGCGGTGATTCCGCTGCGCACCGCCCCTTCCAGACAGGCGGGCCATCCGGTGTTGGTCCAATCGCCGGCGATGAAAAGACCGGGCACGGCAGTGATCGTGCTGGGCCGGGCGCGATGGGTGCCCGGCGCGGCTAAAAAGGTGGCATGAGGCTGCCAAACCGCCTTAGCGTAGGAGGCGGGAGGAATGCCCAGCGACTGCGCAAGCGTCACATTCACCGTGTCCGCAATGTCCCGGCCTCGACGGCCGCTGAGGCCGTCGGCGGCGGAGATCGAGGCCACCAGAGCGCGCCCGTCGTTGGCCGAGTCGACGCCGTGCAACAACCGCCCGCGATTGAAGACAAAGGCGCCCCAGACGTCGGGCAGGGCGGCGACGGTACCGTGGAATACCCGTTCGGAATAGAACAGATAGACGTTGAGAATCGGGCTCCAGGCCAGCGCGGGAACGTTGACCCGCGTTGTGAGCCCGCTCCTCGCGATTAACGCGGCAAACCGGTCGTGAGGAACGGCGGCGACGACCGCCCGCGCAGCAATAAGTTTCCCTGAACGGGTGGCGACGGCATGCACCCGTCCTCCCTCCGTTAAGATCTGTTCGGCACGTTGACCGAATTCGAAGCGCACGCCGAGGCGTTCTTTCAGGTGGTGGGAATACGCCTGGCTCAAATCGCCCAGCGGGCGGGTGAACAGTCCCAGCCGCCCGCCGCGCCACCCGCTTCGCATCAAGAGGCCAAAGGTCTCCGCGGCGAGTTCGGCGCTGACCTGATCGGACCGCGCGTTGAAGACGGCCGTGCCCACCAAATCCCAAAAGTCATGAATGCCCTCCACGGAATGATGGTGGTCGCGCAGCCAATCGGCAAACGTAATGGTGTCCAATTGGGGAGCGGGAAGGGGACGGGCCAGGCGCGCTCCCGCTTGCAGCACGCGCATCCGGTCGGCCAGGCTCAACAGCGAATAGCGCAGCAGGGCAGGGGCCAGGTGCCACCGCCCCGGAAGCCGCTTTGAATACAATAGGCCGTCGCCCCGGCGGCCGGCTCGCACCGGAATTCGGAGTCCCTGCCAGGCGACGGCGGAGCCAAGCCCGGCTTCATCCAATAAGCGGGCAAATGCCGTGCACAGGCCCAACAGGACATGTTCGCCGTTATCCAGCATCTCACCGCTCGCTGGATCGAAAAAAGAGAAGGTGCGCCCGCCAGGGGTGGGGGCGTGTTCCAGCACCACCACCGGCACCCCGGCTCGCCGCAATTCGTGGGCGGCAGCGAGTCCCGCCCAACCAGCGCCGATGACGACCACGGGACGATCCGCGTCTAACCGTTGGCTTGATGCCATAAGACCCTGCCTATCATGCCTAACTTTTCGTGGCGGCTGACGCGAACCTGTCGCGTCCACACGTCATAACCGATTTTCTCCATCTTTTGCAGCAGGCGGAAGTACACGTCGTAGAGCAGCTGCAAACACGCCTGCGAGTCCGGTTCAATGAGGTCGAAGAGTTCGCCGGCGCCCCGGTAATAGCCTCGAGCGCGCTCGCCGATCCGAGCCAAGGTATTGGCCCAAGCGAGCGCCTGCGGCCGCTCCATGGCCTCTTCTGGAGAGATTCCGGCCGTTTGCAGCGTCTCGCGGGGCAGATACAGGCGTCCCCGGCCGACATCTTCCCGGAGGTCCCGGATAATGTTGGTGAGCTGCAGGGCGACCCCCAGTTGGACCGCCAAGGTGCGGGCACGGGCGTCTTTGAATCCGAAAATCTCGACGCAGAGCACGCCGACGGTGCCTGCCACGTGCTGGCAATAGTCCTCAAGGTCGGCAAACGTCTCGTACCGGCGCCGTGTCAGGTCCATCTTCATCCCTTCGATGAGACCGCGAAAGGGCGCGTCACTCAAGTGAAAGCGGCGGATGGCGTCTCCCATGGCCACACCCAGGGGGTCTTCAAGCTCTGCCCAGCCTTCGCCCGACGCGCGATCGTACAAATCGGCAGCCGCCTGCAGCCGGCGCTGAGCTTCCTCGCCCTCGTAGTCGTCGACCGCGTCGTCGCAAATCCGGCTCCAGGCATAGACGGCATACAGCGCATTGCGCTTGGCGGGCGGCAATAGGCGGATGCCGTAATAGAAACTCGAACCGGCTTGATGGACCTGCCTGGCGCAGGCTTGATAGGCGTCCTCGACGCGCGGCATATGGCCATCTCCCTTGATCGTTGAATTGTACTCGGTGACCGGTAACCTTCGCCCTCTGCTCCAAACGGACGCTGCCCGCTCTTAGGCGTTTAGGCTGCTCGTGCTCTGCACCGGTTGGCGGGCCTCGATGAATGTTTGATAGCGACCGAGCGCCAGGAGCGGAAAGACATCGCGATAGAGCTGATAATTGATATAAAAGTCGCCCGGAAATCCGGTTCCCGTATATCGCGTTTCATCCCAGCCTCCCGTCGGGGTCTGCACGCGAATCAAATAGGAGGCCGCCCGCTCGGCTGCCTCGGATTCGCCCCAGTCCCCGGCCACCAACGCCATCAGGGCCCACGCTGTTTGCGACGGAACGCTCGTACCCTTCCCGGCTAGCCTGGGATCGCGATAGCTGCCCGGATCTTCGCCAAACCCGCCGTCTGCATTCTGGTGGTCGGCGACCCATGCCAGCGCCCGTTGGATCCACGGCTCGCTGAGGTCATAATGGATGGCCTGCAAGCCGGGCAAAACGGCGCCGGCGCCATAAAGATAATTTACGCCCCAACGCCCGAAGAACGAACCGTCCGGTTGCTGCTTTTGCCGAAGGAATTGGACCGCCCGGGCAATCACCCGCCATGCGTCATCATAGCCAAACCGTCCGAGACTTTCGAGGACGTGGCCGGTGACGTCTTCAGTGGGCGGGTCGTTGACCCAGCCGAAATCGCTGAAGGGAATCTTCTGGACCCAGGATTTCCTGTTGTCCGCGTCGAAGGCTCCCCAGCCGCCATTTTGGCTTTGCATCCCCACCATCCAGCGAAATCCCCGGGTTATGGCCCGATTATAGTGATTCCGGTCCGGTAGCTGGAGTTGGTTGAGCGCCATGAGGACAATCGCCGTATCATCGACGTCTGGATATTGATCATTGCAAAATTCGAACGGCCAGCCGCCAGGATCTAGCCGGGGCCGGCGAATTTTCCAGTCGCCCGCCGTGTCCAAGACTTGGCGCTCAAGGAGCCAGGTCCCCGCACGGACGAGCGCCGGGTGATTCGCGGCGAGGCCCGCCGCTCTGAGCGCGATGACGGCCAGGGCCGTGTCCCAAACCGGCGAGACGCAGGCTTGGAGCCACCAGCGGCCATCGTCGGTGGTCACTCCAAAATTGTCCAAGGCGCGAAAACCGCGCTCAAACGCGGGATGATCCGTCAGTCCCAAGGTCTTTAAGGCGATTAAGGCATAGAACCATGGCGGCTGAATGCCTGCCCAACTACCGTCGGCCTCTTGATGGCGCAGCACCCAATCGAGCGCCTGGCGCTCGGCGTGAGCGCGACCTGGGTGCCAAGGCATCCGGTGATAGGCGTGCAGCAGGCGGTCGACCGCGTAAAACATCCAGCTCCATCGGTCCTGCTGACGGGGCGGGGATTTTTCCCCTCGCTCCAACTCCGCCAGCGTGGCTGTCTCGGGCAGCGGAAAAACCGGACGGTGTGCCATCACCAAGGAAAGGGGCACCACGGTCGCCCGGGCCCAACTGCCAAAATCCCAAAGACTGGTGGGAGACCAGCGGGGCAGCACCACGAGTTCGGGGGGTAAAATGGGAAGATCCTCCCAGGCGTATTGGCCAAGCAGGGCCAGCCAGAGCCGGGTAAAGACGCGGGTGGCGTGAATCCCCCCCTGTTCGGCCACAAATCGGCGGGCTTTGCGCATCGGTTCCCAGTCGGCGTCGCAGCCGAGGATTTTGAGCGCCTGGTATGCTTCCACGGTGGTGCTAAGGTCGCCTGGACCGTCCGCGTAGATCGCCCAGGCGCCACTGGCCGTCTGGGTTTGCAGGATATGCTGGCGGACTTGGCGTGCTCGCGCCGGCTGAGGGCGGTCCAAAATGTGCAATAACATGACATATTCGGCTTCCATACACACGTTGGACACCAACCATCCCCACCAACTGCCGTCGGGCTGCTGCAAGTTCAGCAAATGCTCTACGGCGCGGTCAATAGCATGCGGTAAGAGGTCGCTCCCGATGCTGGAAGAGGGCAGGTTCAACTTGACTACCACCTTTCTATTCACGCCGGCGCGATCGCCCAGCATACGGTTCCCGGCCCTGAAACCAGGCTACGGCTTGCCGGAGTGCCTGGTCAAGGGGAGTTTGCGGCAGACCCAGTTCTTGCACGGCTCGCCGGGGCGTATAGAACATGGGCCGCCGCGCGAGTTCCACCCCGGCGATGGGGGCACGCACGGGTCGACCCAGCGCCGGGGCGATGAAGAGTTCATCGGCATAAGCCGCCAGTCGGGCGACGGTCCACGGAACCCTAAAGCGGGGACGGGGCATACCGGTAATGTGGGCCAGACGTTCCAAGAATTGCCGCAGGGTGAGATTTTCATGACCAAGGATATAGCGTTGGCCAGCTTGGCCTCGCTGCCAGGCCAAGAAATGACCCTCGGCGACGTCTTCCACCGCCACCCAGTTGAGTCCGGTCTCGACGTAAGCCGGCATTTTCCCCCAGACCGCATCGGCAATCAGTTGACCGGTCGGCGTCGGTTTCACGTCACCCGACCCCACCGGCGCCGAGGGGTTTACCACGACCGCGTCCAAGCCTTTGGCGTGCGCAGCGAGGACCAGCCGCTCGCTCAATATTTTGCTGCGCTTATATCCGTCGGGCACCCGGGCCGGGTCTACGAGGAGACTTTCGTCGGCGGGCACGCCGTCATCGCGCAGGCCAACCGATGCCGTGCTGGAGGTGAAGATGAAGCGTTCAACCTGAGGCGCCGTTTGGATCACCTTCAATAACCGTTGGGTGCCGCCGACATTGGTTTCGTAGATCGCCTTAACGTCTCGGCGCAAGAGTGAGTACAGAGCGGCAACGTGAAACACCGCCTGCACCCCCTTGACGGCGTCTTCGAGGCCAAGGCCGGTTTGCAGATCGCCGTAGACCGGTTTGACCGCGAGGGCCGACAGGCGGGCTCGAGCCGCCTCCGTACGCACCAAAGCCCGAACGCTCCAATCGTGATCCAAGAGGGCTTGGATCACGTGATAGCCGACAAATCCGCTTCCTCCGGTGACTAGTGCACGCACAGGATGCGCCTCCCCATCTCCGCCACGCGCCGCCGACCCCGAACCGCACGTATGGGCCAACGAGCCACGCCCGGCCAGCTTCGCCAATGGCTCAGCGTCGGCAGGGACTCCGAGACGCCGTCCAACACGATACGCACTACGGTGAAAGGAATCCCTGCGCCTTGGGCGATCACTGCCCACGGATAGCTCTCCATGTCCACCCACCAGGCATCCGTCACGGCGCCCAGATCCGCTTTCGCCCGGGCCGTCGCTTGCAATTGTCCGACGGTGACCAGCCGCCCGGCCGCCGGCAGCCCAGGCCAGCGGGCACAGGCGATTGGCGGCTCGGTTTGGCCGTGATCGAGGGCACTCGCCACGACTTCGGGAATAGCCCAGGAGAGGGGCTGGACGGCTTCGTGGAGTCCCCCGCAAAATCCCATCGCCACAATCCACGAGGGAGTGATTTGCGCGAGAGCGCGGGCCAATCCCTGTCGCGCACGCTCGGGGCCGGGGCCGGTGACTACCTTCGACCATGGTGCGACAGCTTCCAGTCCGCCCACTTCAAAGGGCAACGCGGCCACGATTAACGGTCTGGCGCCCACGTCCGACGGACTCAGCTGGCTACCAACCAGCGCAGCACCCGGTATAGGTCGCGCGGGGAGAGCGTGCTCACGCCACTAGCCTCATAGCCGCTATGCATCATGCAGGTCGCACAGCGGGGATTATCCCCGTAACCGAACTCTTCCCAGGGGGTCTCGGTCATGAGATCCTGAAACCGGTCGTAGTGACCGTCGGTCAATAGATAACAGGGTCCCTTCCATCCCAACGGGTCGCGGGTGGGGTTCCCCCAGGGGGTGCAGTGCAACTGCCGCTTGCCCTGCAAAAAATCAAAAAACATCGGCGTATTATAATAGCGAATCTTGGGCCCAGCCGCGCGCAGTACGCGCCGGACGAGGTCGATCGCTTCTCGCCGTCGCAAGCAGACACGGCTCTCGGCCCCCGCTGCCAGCTCTTCATAGGTAAAGGCGGGCGACACAATGCAGTTGTCGACGCCCATGCTCATCAGCTCTTGCAACAGGGCCCCCACCGCTTCCGGGTCTACTCCCCGGTAGAGCGTCGTATTGGTCGTCACTCTAAAGCCTCGCGCCTTGGCTTGCTGAATGCCTTGCATGACCATGTCGAATACACCTGGGCGTTCCACCATCAGGTCATGATGCTCGCGGGGTCCGTCGAGATGAAAGACGAAGCTGAGGCGAGGGTCGGGTTGGAGTTTGGCGAACGCCCGCTTGATCAAAATGCCGTTGGTGCACAGCAAGGTAAGTTTGTCACGGGCCAGCATCCCTTGGACAATGACGTCGATTTCGGGGTGGGTCAGCGGCTCGCCACCCGCGATGGATACCACGGGAGCCCCGCATTCATCGATGGCTTGAAAACACTCTTGAGCACTCAGGCGCCGACCGTGGATCTCCTCGGCCTGGCGAATTTTTCCGCACCCGGTGCACGCGAGATTACAGAGTTCCGTCGGTTCCAACATCAAAACGAGCGGGTAACGCTTATTGCCGCGCAACTTCTGCTGGAGGACATATTTTGCCATATTGATCGTCAACCTCAACGGTAGAGCCAATGCACGTCGCCTCCTGGTTGAGCGCCAACACATTCCGTGGCTGTCCACCGCCAACAAAAACGTCGGCGAGAATTTCGCAAGATGAAAAACAGATGAGGAACTACGCTATAATTTATCCCACTAGTCAATCTTTGACAATAGATATGAGGCGCTAGAAGGAAGGATGCCTACAGCCGGTCGAGGCCTGCCCATAAGGGTTCTTGCAACGCTTGTGGGTCACCCAAGCCAAATGTTTAGGCGGGTCCAGGTGGTTTTGGATGTGGCATATTATCGCGGCTAGACGGCTAGCAAGATCAAGGATAACCAGACCAAGGAAACGAAAGGAGAGATGGCTGCGCTCTGGGCCGGGCTCTAAGCCCCGGAAAGCCAAGCCATTAACCTGAGATGAACAGAGCCGATGAGGAACGCCAGCGAAGGAAGTTGGAGCATATTCAGGCCGTGTCGACCCTCCCCGATCAAGGGGGAACGGGGTTCGAGGACGTGAGGCTGGTCCCGGTTAGCGCCAGCGAGTGTGATTTTGACGAGGTTTCGGTGGATGTCGACTTCTTGGGGTGTCGGATGGCGTTCCCCATGATTATTAATGCGATGACCGGTGGCACCGTCGAATCCGGCCAAATTAACCGTCGACTGGCCGCATTTGCCGCTCGGCACGGTCTGGCCATGGCGGTCGGCTCGGAAACGACCGCCCTCCGTGACCGTAAAACGGCTCCTTCGTATACCGTCGTGCGGGAGCAAAACCCTGACGGCGTGCTCATCGCCAACGTGGGGATGGGCACGCGTGGCGACGTGGCGCGCGAGGCCGTTGGACTCATCGACGCGGACCTCCTTCAGGTTCATTGGAATACCGCCCAAGAACTCTTTATGCCGGAGGGAGACCGGAAATTTTCCGGTCTCTTGGCAAGGCTGGAGGACGTGTGTCAAGCGGTGGACGTACCCGTGATTGCTAAGGAAGTAGGCCAGGGCATGAGCGGTGACGCAGCCCAAGTCTTCCTCGCTCACGGTGCCCGCGCCATCGATATCGGCGGCCGGGGAGGCACGAATTTCATTGCCGTGGAGGCATGGCGTCGCGGCATGGCCCTGGATGAAGAGTGGGCGGCCTGGGGAATTCCCACCGTGACCAGCCTGATCGAAGTGACCTCGGCGGTGGACGGCCGTGTGCCCGTGGTGGCGTCCGGCGGTATTCGCACCGGTCATGACGTGGCCAAAAGCATTGCCTTGGGGGCTCAGGTGGTGGGGGTGGCGGGCCCTCTGCTGCGGTTGGCGAAGTCTGACGACGAAGCGGCCTTGGACCGCTGGTTTGAACAGGTGGCCTGGACCCTCCGCGCGATCATGGTCTTGACGGGATGTCGCAGGCTCACCGATTTGCGCAGCCGTCCCGCGGTGGTTGGCGGCATCACCCGGCAATGGTTGGCTGCCCGCGGGTACGGCCCACGTTTGGATGCCATGGCGGAACGGCCCTGGCGCTCGCTTGCCGAGATTCCGGTCGAGTCCCCACCCACCACCGTTTGAATTCCGTCGGCGCCCAGGTGCAGGGGTTTTAGCCTCGGCCTGAGGGCTTGTCGCCCTCGCGCAAAGTCCGCATTGGTGTGACCGCTGGGGCATTGGGAATCCGCCGAGAAACGCTTCGCCGATGGGAAAAGCGGGGAGAAATCCCTCCGCCCCGGAGGAACACGACGACATGATCGGGATCGACTGCAAGGTGTCTCGCTGGATGCGTGCGGCCTGAAGGCGCGGACGGAGTGGGTCAAGCGTGAGGTTCCCCCGTTGAGACCGTAAACCGGGCCTATGCCTCTCAGGAGGAGTGTCCGCAGGCATGGATAACCGCAAGGGAGATCGGTTTTTGTGCCTGCACGGCCACTTTATGGCCCATGCCGATACGGTCGGGGCCCTGCATGGGCAGCGTCGGCATAACCGCGGGAGCGGATCACGCTCCGAATGGCCAAAGAGCAGGTCAAGCACATCCTGATAGCGCAAGGACCAAGGAGACACAGGATCAAGGCGTTATAATTGAAGGCGACCGGGGGTCACCAACCGCAGCGGGTGCCTGCTGGGCAACGAAGTGGGGCCACACGCAAGGGCAACCGATGCAGGCTGGTCCATATCGACGTGCTGGATTGACATCGTCCTTCAAGTGGAAAAGAATGGTAGTTGGGGGGAGTGCGATGGACAAGCCGGTATCGGTGGGGGCGTTTAAAGCGCGGGTGATCGCCTATTTGGGTCAAGTGCGCGAAGGAGAGACGTTGTTGCTGACGGAGCGGAACCATCCGTTGGCGCGACTGATTCCCGTGTTCGCCAATCCCCGTGAGCAGGCCTTGTATGACCTGGCGCGAAGCGGACAGGTGTTATGGGATGGAGGTAAGCCGTTCGGACTCTCCGACCGCGAAGCGCCCTCGGCGAACCGTCATCGGGTGGGGGTATTGGTTGAGACGGAGTCCAGTCGGTAGCCCGGGTCGCGAGGATGTCAGCGGGATAACCCGGCCGTGGTGCCCAGACGAGAAGAAAAGGGGGAACGGCGCGGTGCATTATATGGCACGGTGGGCGATGGGCCGCGCCGGCCGGCATGGTTTTATATCTAGAACGGGACGGACTGGTGCGGCTTTATATCAACGACCAAGGGCGCAATGCAGTGCGGCAGGCGGTTCACGACGCCGAGGCGGTAGCCACCACAGCTATCGGGTATCCTTGGGTGCGGGCGTGGCTAGCCGAAGGCGTCCGTGAGGGATGGCTGGACGCCTCAGCGTTGCCAAGAATATTGACTCGCTTGGACTTGGATTGGGGTCATCTGATCCGCATCCCGGCCAGCGATGCCGTTTTACGCTTGGCGGGGCGGATGAGCGAGCGCTGGGCTATGGGTGGGCGTGCTGCGGTCGAGTTGGCCTCCGCGCTCGTGTTGCGCCAATATCTTGACGAGGGTGAGATAGGGTTTGCGACCTGCGACCATAGGTTGGCTCGCGCCGCAACGGAAGAGGGGCTGTGCGTCATCCCCTCACCACCCTTGGCACAAGGCGTTTGGTGATGGCTTCGCCGCCTGGACCGCAGACGAGAACACCTTGGGGGCTCTTGCCGAACTTTCATCGGGATCCGCTGACGCTGCTGGAAACCCTCGGCCAAGAATATTCCCCCCTGACCCGCTTGCCCTTTGGCCCGTGGACGCTGTATCTGGCGGTTGGGGCCGAGGCGGTGGAGGACGTGCTGCGCTCCCATCGCCAGCATTTTCGGAAGGGGCCGGGGATGGATGTCAAGAATCCCTTGCTCGGCCGCGGGTTGCTGCTCAGTGAAGGGGAGACCTGGCGTTCGGAACGGCATGCGCTGGGGGCTGCTTTTCAGCCGCAAGCCTACTCAGCCTACGAAAGGGCGATGCGGCAAGAGATTGCGCGCCGTGTCGCCTTGGTTGCGGATGGGGAGACTGTCGATGTGGCGGATTTTAGCCGTCAATTGGCGTTGGCGGTGGCGATCCAAGCATTTTTCGGTGTGGATCCCGACTCGGGCCAGATGGCAGCCGTCGGTCAGGCGGTCGAGAACTTGATGCGGCATTTTTATTCCCGGGCCCGAAGTCTTTGGCGTCCGCCTTATCCCTGGCCCCAGCTATTTAACCGGACCTTCTATCACGCTGCACGGGGGTTGACCGGCTTTGTCGAGCATGCCTTGGAAAAGGGGCAAAGCCCGTTTTTGGATGCGCTGGCGCAGCTGCCTGCTGATCAGCGCATGGCCGAGGCGGTCACCTTTCTCATTGCCGGGCACGAAACCACGGCCAATGCCCTGGCCTGGACCCTCTTGCTGCTCAGTCGGCATCCCGAGGTGGCCGAGCACGTAGCAGGTGAGACGGAAACGTCGTCGGCCAGCGGGCTCCAATTGCCATATGTCCGCGCGGTGGCGTTCGAAGCGCTCCGCCTGTTTCCGCCGGTATGGCTGATGAGCCGGACGGCGGTGGACGAGGTGGGCGTGGCCGGGTATCGCTTGCCATCGGGCGCGGATTTTCTGGTTAGCCCGTGGGTCACCCACCGGCAAGCGGCGTATTATGCTCAAGCGACGGCATTTTGTCCCGAACGCTGGCTTACCGGGAACGCCGTCCATGGTTCATCAAGGAACTACCGTTTCATAGCCTTCGGCGCCGGACCACGCCGTTGCCCGGGCGAGCACTTCGCCGTGAACGAGATCACGCTGGCGATTTCTGCGGTCTGCCGACGATTCACCTTGATCGCCGCTTCGGCGTTTCCCGCACCACGAGCGGGAATGACCCTCGCGCCCGGGCCGGGACGATGGGTGCGATGGGAGACTCGGCGCTAGATTGGGAGCCGACAAGGCGATGAGGAGGAGGCACCATGGCCGACAACAAGCACCGAGCAGTGTCCGAGCGGCATAACGCTGCAACGTCTCGCGGCTTTCGGACCGCGGCGGGAAAGTTTGCCACCGGGATCACCGTGGTCCTAGTGGAGACCCCCGAGGAGATTCATGGGATTACGGTCAACGCGTTTCTGTCGGTGTCGCTGAATCCTCCAACGTTAGCCGTGTCTATCGCGAATCATGCCCGCACGCGACAATTGCTCGATCCGATGGGGACACCCTTTACGGTGAGCGTATTGGCCGCCGATCAGAAAGTCCTGGCGGATGCGTTTGCGGGGAGTCTCGACCCCTCGGCGCTGCCTTTGCCGTTTGAGCGGCGGACGGAAGGGCCGGTTATTCGCGACGCCGCAGCATGGTTTTGCTGTGTCCGGACCGAGGCCTGGGCCTGCCGCGACCATACGATCATCACCGGTGAGGTATTGGCCTATGCCGCCTATGATCGGGATCCGCTGCTCTTCTATGAGGGGGCGTACTATCAGGGCATCCAAGGCCCAAGACAGAGTCGGCGATGAGCTCGAAACGGGCCTGCAGCATCTAGCCTGGGCTACGGACAACGCTCAGCCCTTCGCGGCTGTGGGGAAGACGCGTGACGGCTTCCGGGCCGCGGAAGAACAGGCGGCGGGCATTGCGGTTGACCACGCCCTGAAAGGCGTCGACCGTGACCAGCGACTCGAGTTCCATGATTTTTTGCCATTCGAGGTGAAACTGGTCGGGGATGCCTCCGCTGCCGAAGAGGACGCGCCCAGGCCCTATTTCTTGAATCGCTTGTTGGATGGCCGGCAGGGAGGCCCCCGACGTTTCCAAATAGACGTTCCGGTGTCGTTCGGCGAGCAGGAGGGCTTCCTCAACCAGGGGCGAACGACCACCCATGTGGATCAGGATGACCGGCAGCGAGGGATAGGTCTGCAAAAACTCGTCCCAGCCCAAGGGGTAGTCGAAGCGCATCGGCGCGCGCCCGGGGCCCGTATGCACGAGGAGCGGGCGTCGGCGTCTGACCAACGCCTCCCCCAACCTCAGCATCTCCTCGCTCCAGGGTGGCAGGCGATCGAGCCCGGGATACGCGAAGGCTCCCACCGCCCCGTCCTTCAAAAGCATTTCCAATTCATGGACAAACCCGGGGCGAGCCGGGGCCAGGGCAGCCATGCGTGTATTCTCGCCTGCTTTCGCTAGCAGATGCTGGCCCGAGCTCAGCGGATCCGGCGTGAGCAGGGCGCCCCAGTCGATCAGGACGCGTCGCTCGGCTTCCGAGCCGATAGCGGTCTTGGGATCGGTAAGCGACTTGGCTGGGGCATCGGCGAGTGCCGGATAGGCGGCGATGTCGGTGGCACCCAACTGAATCAACGGCGCTTCGGGATCGCCCGCCATTAGCAACCCTTCGCCGTCGCTTAGGCTCAAAATGCGTCCGTGCTCGGCGATCAACGCGCCCGGAAGATACGACACGCCAGAAAACCTGCCCATCATGGGGGCAAAAATTACGGTGGCGTCGGTGAGTTGACTGCGGGAGACGGCTAATTCCTGCAGTTCGGTGCGCCGGCTGGGTGAATCTGCGTAATGGGCCATGACGACGAGGTCGGGATTGCAGGCAACGCATTCTTCCCACCGTTCCGGATCGGATCCGTCCAGCCCAAGCAAAATCACGACGCGGCCCCAACTAGTGGGGATGCAGGACGTGGCGATTCCCGGCTCGAACCACGGCTGCTCGGTGGGTTGAAAATGGACCTTAGCCTGATCACCGGCTATCGACCCATTGCGGTCCACCACCAGGCCTCTTTGCTGTTTTTTTCCGGTCGACGCGTCTAAGGCGCGCAGACTGCCGGTAATGACCATGATGCTCAATTCCCGCGCAGATTGAGAAAGGCGTTGAGTCCAACGGTTGGGCAGCACATCGACGGGATTGAGGCCTAAGAACCACTCTGGGAAGACGACGATGTCGGCGCCGTGGCTCGCGGCCTGCCGCATTTGCTCGACGGCCCGCTGCAAGGATTGGGTTACATCCCGGAGATATGGTGCTTGGCTTACCGCGATCCGAGGTACCAACAGCTCCCCCTCCTTAAACCCATTTTAATACAAACATGGAAATATTTTCAACTCCTTTTTGCAAAAAGAACATCCGGATTCGGACTGCGACAGGCAGCACCATCCTCCAGAGACTCTGGGCGATCTGCCGCCCGCAAACGCTACCCCCAAATATTTTCAGGCGCTACGAATACAGGTACAATAAGAGGGGGAATTGCCATGCGAATCGGGCGCTTAGGCGCAGGACTGGTTTCTTTGGTGGGGCTCGGAATGTCGGTCGCCTTGGTGGCAGCCCCAGCGGGCGTGAAGGAAACCCAGATTCAAGGCTCCGCTCCCGTGGTGGCCAGCCGACTGGCCACCTTAGCCTATCCCCAAGGAGCGAAAGCGGTTATCATCACCTCCGGGGAGCTTGGCCACTTGGCGGATGCGGTCACCGCCGCCCCGTTGGCGGCGTTGATCAAGGCGCCCGTCTTGCTGACGACGAGTGACACCCAGTTGGGGGCGGCCACCGGGGCCTCCTTGAAGGCCTTGGCACCGAGGCGAGTGATTTTGGTGGGAGCGGTGGATAATCCCACCGTGCGCAGTCAATTGCCCTCGGCGGCGACGGTGGTCGGCTATCGCGGAACTTCCCGCTATCAAACCGCCGGGAAGGTTGCCCAGGCAATCGTCGGAGCTGGCGGGCGTTTTGGCCATCTGTATTTTGCCTCCGGCAATAACGCGAATCTCACCGATGCGCTAACCGTGGATGCCATCGCAGCCGCCCAGAGGGCCCCGATTCTGCTGTTGCCTCCGGGAGGACGCATCCCCGCTATTTATCGACCCTTAATTGGCCGTGCGCGGACAATTGTTGTCGTCGGTGCGGCGGTCAAATATCATGCTCACCTGCCGCACCCTCTCAATATGGCGGGAATTGATCGTTATACGACCGCGGCCGAGGTAAATCAACGGTTCTTTCCCCACCCGTCGGGGGTGGTGGTGACCAACGCGGCCTTTTTGTTGGACGCGCTGGTGGCCAGTCCTTGGGCTGGGATGCATCAACAACCGATTGTTATGGTCAACCAGAACGTCATCCCCGGCCCGAGCTACGATTACTTGGTGTCCTTGGCGGGGACCATTCACACGGTCCTGACCGTCGGCACTTCCGGCGCAGTTTCTCCGCAAATGGGAAAAGCGGTCGCCAGCCTTGTGCAGACGGGCCACTAGCGCACGACGACGTTCGTCGTTAATCACCTAATATAATGGGCTATCGCTGACGACTTTGGATGGCGTGGTGGCCCCTCCGCCCGCCTAGGGGAGCGGTCGCGCTGATGAGGGTCCGTTGCGTAGGTTGTTGCCGAAGACACCCGTGGCGTGCCACGGCATACTCGGCAGTGCGATAGCCGTTGGGGAAGTGGGCGGCGATCAGCGTTTCCGAATTGCCCGCGCTCCAAGGGTTGACCTAAGTGACCCGTGGGAAGGGAAAACGGTGGAGGCGTCATGGCCTCCAGCGCGTGTTGGACCCGTTCCATCGGCCATGTATGTCACTCCGTCGACACAAACGGATTTCGTATGATCACGTCTCCCACCCGCTGTCCAACGTTTAAGTCCTCGGTCCACAACACCGACGCGTGGGCTTTTTGCGCCGCAGTGACAAGAAGGGCATCCCAAAATGAGAACCGATATCGCTCGGATTGTTTCATCGCGCAAACGAGGTCCGTCGGCCGGTTCCACGATGATGATGGGCCATTGCAGGGATTGTTGGACAATGTCGCGAGCACGCGCCGCATCGTGCGTAACCTAACCTGGACCACCCTGACGTAAAACGCTTGGAGAACTTGAGTACTCAGACACCGGCGGCGATTCATCCACAAGTTCTCCAGCCGGTCTTGCGCCCGTTCTTGTTTCTCCGGCGGCGCGGTGATGTCATGGGCATACAGCAGCACATTGGTATCACAACACTCAGCGTCGCTCATGGAATTGGTCTCACGTCAGACGCCTATGGTTCATCTGACTTCGTGCATCTAACCGACAGCCCGGGCATGCGCTGCCTCATACTCCGCGGTCGAACCCCCTACCACACGATCGAGGTATCGCATGACGTCCTTCAGGGTATCGTCGGGCGAATCTGCAATCCGTCGAACTATCTCGTCCCGTAGGGCCAACGTCTCGTTCGCCTCCTCTGAATCGTCTATCTATCCCGATTAGACCGTCCTGGATCCACCGCCTGTCGCCAAGAGTCCTCGTCCGTCGCAGGCATTTCGCCACCCACGGCGCCTCTTTTCTACTCGAGAGTCCCACTCCTGCGAAGGAGTATGGGGCGGGAGACCGCCCCAGGATGACATCGCGGCCCGGGAAGAGCGAACCATTCCCGACGCGCTGGAGAATGCATAGATCGGTAAGGCTTCTGAGTAGAGATGCGTAGATAGGCTTGAGCACGTTATCGCGGTAAAGCTCCCACACTTTCGCGGCGGGGAGGATGTCAAGCTGTGGGCGACAAACCAGGGCTCCGAGATTGGTCGCCGACCCTGAGCCCAGGATCACTCCAGTGCGGCGGTTACGGGGGTGCGGAGCGCGAATGCTTTCCCGCCTTGAATTGTTTCAGCCCCATTTGGCAATATCCGAGCGGAAGCCACTCACAGGTGGCGCACAACGTTGTCAAATCCTCCGCCACGTAGGCGTGGGCGGCGGCTTCGACGAGCCTTGCCCACGGCTGGCGTGTGCCCGCGGTTGTCGCAAGTTGGCTCAACACGGCGCGGTCACGCGCAATCACCGACGGCTCCAGGCAATGGTTGGGCTCTTCGGCGGGATATGCGGCACACAAGCTGTCGGGGCCGTCCACACATTCGACCATGGTTTCCGGGTGCTCCCGAAGGAAGGCGAGGATGTTTCGCATATTTTCCACGAACGCCGGGGAATAGCCATAGCCGCGGAAGCCGAATTGGCACAGCAGGTGGTGGCCGCGCAGCACGACCGCCTGCCCTGGGGGTGTTTGGGGGGATTCTGACCGAATTTGCATCGCTTTACCACCCTTCCGCGGGTATCCTAACCTAGTTTTGGACGGCATGCACGCCAAGCGCCCATAAGGCCGCGTACGCCGCAAAAAATCCGCCGATGATCACCAGCGCCAGCCACTGCCGACGGGGACTCGGCTTGAGCCAAGACGCGGCAGCCACATACATCGGCGGGAGTTCGGCGATGAAGCGGGGAATGCCTTCGAAGCTGTTGGAAGCATTGGCCAAGAGCACCGTGATCAACACATAGGCCGCCGAGGGCCACCAGTCCGGATGGTCATTCCACAGATAATAGCCGGCGGCAATAGCCAGTGCGGAAAAACCCATGGCGAGCGGCGGCAGGGCCCATCCGCCCTGCGACGTCAAGGCCGGATGAAACAGCCAGTGCCACGTAGAGTGAAAGGGGAAGGCGGCATGGCGATTCCACGCCTTTTGAATCGCCAAAAACGCCAGCGGATTTTGAGTCAGACGCCAGTCGATCCAGCCGACGGTGGCCGACCCGAGGCCGATGCCTGCACCTGCCAACCCATAGCCTATCCGCAGGGGCCAGGAACGGATTTTTATCATCACCGCCACGAGATAAGGCACCGCCAGCAAAATTCCCACGGGGCGCGTCAGCGCAGCCAAGGCGCCCAAGACGACCGCCCATATCCACTGGGAATCCTCGAGAACGTAAAAGAAGGCCATGGACAGACCGAGGAATAGGGCGCCGGCCCGGTAGGCGACAAAGTACGGGGTAAGCGGGGAAAAGGCGGCGACCAGCATGGCCAGAAAAGCCGCCTGAGGGCCGAGTTTGCGGTCGGTGAACCGCCCCAGCACGACCAGAAAGGCGAGCATGCCGATTTGGCTCCACAGCACGCCTGCGTCGACGACGCGCAGATGCACCATGTCGCGGGTCCATCGGGTGAGGTAGGGATATAGGGGAAAGAAGGCCCAGTTATATTGCTGACTCGTGTTGAAATGCACATGCCGATAGCCCAGCATGGCGATCGAGTGATAAAAGGCCGAATCCGACGTATAGATTAGATTAAACAGCATGACATGCCACGGTTGGTGAAAGCGCAGAATTCCGCCCGGCGACTTAATGCCGTGCATAAAGACAGACACCCCGAGGCCCACCACCAGGTAGAGCGCGCGGCTCGCGGCATACAACCCGGCGGCTTGCAAGCCGATCGTTCGCCAGGAAAGCCTTGCCGGCCGGTTTACGGATTCCATTGAGCGTGCACCACACATTCCGAATCGGACTCCGCGCGAAACGAAGGGGCTACGGCCAGCGCTTCAATTCCCTGGGTTCCGCGTACCCAAATGGCACTCTGGCCGTCGAAGTGCAGCGAAAGACCGCAAAACAACAACTGCGGGTTGACCGCTACCGCCACGGAGCGCAAGGGCACTAGAGCGGTAGGCAGCGATTCCTGGCACCACTGTTCTTTGCGGAGCCGGGGAGGGCGCTCATGATCCAGAGGCCAGGGTTGATCCCAGGGCCAGGGATTGGCCGACGGCTGGATGAGGATATGGACGCCTTTTTGGTCGAGGTCGGGCAAAAGACCGTGAAATCCAGGTTCGTGGTCCGTATGGGCCACCGCAAAGGCGTCATAACAGATTGCGGTGGCCAGGGTTACGTCCGGCCGAGTGGGCAATGCGACGACGTCGAGCGCCGATTCGACGGGGGCCGCGGCGAGGCCGAGGCGATCCTCCTGACCGGGAACCAGGTTTACCTTACGGGTAATCGACAGCGGAGCGCCGCTAGGGTCAAGCATCATCGCCAAGTTATAGACATGCGCACTAGCTGGCGAAAATGCCTCGGTGGCGTAGCCCAGCCGATTTTCGGGCAGCAGGGCCGTACCTGCGGCCACCGTCATGGAAAATCTTCGGGCGAGGTCCGCCATCGTCGTGTGCCAAATCCGCCAAGGGTCTTTAGCCGTGAGATGGAAAAAGGCGCGGCGCAACGACAGGGTCCGCTGACTCCACATGGTCCGGGCCAATTGAGGCCACAGCACCTTGCCGACGCGGGTGTACGCCTCGTCAATCGTCGAGGCTCCGCGAATGAACTCCTGGCGGCCGACCAAGGCGAGAAAGGTGGCTAACTCCTCCGGGAACGCAATCAGGGCGGCCGATCGACGATCCACCCGGAGCGACTCTGCCTTGACGAACAACGTTTCCATCTTGGCGTAAAACGCTTCGGCGTCTAGATAGTCGGTAAGCCGCATATAGGGCTGTACGGCGAACAACTCAATGGTGGGCACGGGACAGCGCTCCCTTTGTTCCGATTATATCGGAATAATGTACCGCAGTGTAGAACCAAATCTGAACCCTGCGGGATGAAGGTGGAATCGAAGCGGGGTTGCGGAAGGCGGTTGGGGGCGACTTGATTTTCAGCCTTGGCAGTTTTCGGTATCATGGGGAAGAGTAGATTCGGGCAATCAACCCGGATTGAGGAGAAAAGAGGCGATGGCGTGTCAGCGACGGGACTCGTGGCGCAAGCCTGGAAGGAAGCGCGGAAAAGACCAGGGAGCTTGGTCTTGGCCTTTTGGTACCTCTTTATCATCGTAGTCTTTGAATACTTTAGTCTCAGCCACCTCGGCCCCGAGTTTTTTCATTGGCTTACGCGGTTGGCCCACACCGGCACGGTACCTCCCCTGAGCCGCATCCTTGCGATTAAACTGGGACTGGTGTATTTGACGTTTGTACTCATCGTGCTGCCGTTTAGCGTCGGCGGACTGTACGGCGGGGTTTCATCCGCCGTGCGCGAACAAGATTCGTTAGCCGGCTTGTTTGTCTTCTTTCGACAAGCCGTGAGGAAGTTTTGGGTGAGCCTTGGCTACGTGGTAACCGTAGTTTTGGGTACGGCGGTATTGTACATGGTCTTCGCGCTCGTCTTGACGGTTGCCACAGCGAATCCGGTCCTCACCATCATCCTTCGGCTCTTGGCCCTGGCCGTGGCAATTTTTTGGCTGGCGGCGGTGCTGTACTGGCAGGGGGCCGTGTATTTCGGCGAGGAGACGGTGTTGGGCGGACTTTGGCATTCCATCACATGGGTTGTCGGCGACCTGTGGTTTGCCTTGCGCCTGATGGCTCTTGTGATTGGGATCTTAGTTGTGGCCGCGGTGTGTTTTCGTCTGGTGTCCGTGATCCCGGGGATCGGCCCGATTATATCCATGTTGGGCGGAGGGGCGCTGTTGGCCCTCTTGGCAACCTTTGCGATGGTGCTCTATCGCGATCGCTTGAACGCCGTCGCTCACCGTCGTCGCTGATGACCATCCAGGGTACGGTAAATAAACCCCTTCAAATGCGGCGAGCGAAGTTGCGCCAAAGGTCTTCATCACGGGAGGCCCGGTTGAGGTGGTCCATATCCTCGTACAGGGCATACATGCCGGAGACGATGAGTCCGAAAGGGAACACCCAAAAATGCAAGAGACTGGTCCATCCGATGCGCCGCATGCGAATCACGCCGAGCATGAAAGCATAGACGGTGAGGCCGATCAAGGCCCAGCCCAACGGTACCAGAAGCATCCGACAGCTAATCACCCAGGCCAGCAACGGGAGCCAGTCGCCGACGAGACGCCACGTGACGTGTCGTCGGAAGGCTTCCGCAAGATGACGGTTGCACAGCGTCGCGGAAAATCCCGAACAGTTAGGACAAATCGATCGCTGACAACGATGACAGCGGCCCCGGCCGGATAGCCCATGTTCCACACAAAGCGACTCGGACTCCGCGGACGGGGATGACCTTCGGCGGGCCTCCGCCGAAGGCGCATTGGGGCCCGGCAGGCCTTGTTGCTCGAGGGCAGCCCGGTAGGCGAGATTAATCATGCGCATGCGATCTTCTTGGCGGTGAAACTGTTCAGGATCCAGGCCATAATGATCGGGATGATGAAGACGCGCCTGAGCCAGATAAGCGGATCGGATGCGCTCGCGGTCTTGGGTGGGCGGAATCCCCAAGACGTGCCAAGGACTTTGCGGACCGTCATCGGCCATGGGCTGTCTCCTGTCTGTCATTCCCCGCCTCCGCTGCTCCCCGTCGGTGCGGGGAGTCCGCTGAGCGTCTCGTCTGTGCCCGTTCCGCCTCCTATTCCCGGGACGGCAGGTGAGGCAGGCGGGTGGTTCATGTTATGCGGTTTTACGGCAATCATGACGCACAAGGGGTCGAAGGGGCGGGGGGCGGTCCACGGTCGGGTTCGGGCCCTGCCGACGGACCGCCCGCCAGGCGGCCAGGACGGTCGGAGCGGGCGGGGAGCCGAGTTGGCTACTGGTCGCGGCCGATAAAGCGCGTCGGCGGCAGACTCTGGACGGTCCATATCGCCGAGCCCCAGGAAAATCCGTCGCCAAAGGCTATCGAAATCAGGCGCTGTTGCGGGAGGATGAGATCTTGTTGGAACATGTCAGCCAAGGCCAGAATGATCGACGCGGACCCCGTATTGGCATAGTTTTCGACGTGGGAGAAGACCTTATCCATGGGAATATGCAGCGCGTCGGCGACCGCCGTCAAGATGCGCTGATTGGCTTGGTGTGGCACAACCCAATCGATGGTATCGACGTCCATATTCATGTCGGCCAAGACTTCTCGGGCTGCCTGCGACATCCGGTGAACGGCGTGGCGAAAGACCTTTCTGCCTTCCATGTGAATGCGGTGGTGGCCTCCGTGGGCCACAATTTCGGGTGGGATGGCGTGGCGCGTGCCGCCGTACGGCTTTTGCAGGATCTCCGTCTGGCTGCCGTCGCTGTAGGTTCGCGAATGCGTCAGCTGGATGCCGTGCCCTCGGTCTGGGGTCACGATGACAGCACCGGCCCCGTCGCCAAACAGCACCGCCGTGCTGCGATCCGACCAATCCATCGACCGACTGAGCAGTTCGGTCCCGATGACCATGACGGTTTTGCCGAGTTGGGCGGCGGCATCGGCCAGCTCAAGGGTCTGCAGGAACCCTGCACAGCCCCCGGTTAAATCAATGGCAGACGCCTTCTTGGCGTGTAAAGACTCCTGTACAAAGCAGGCCGTGGCAGGGGTCCACATTTCCGGGGTGTCCGTGCACAAGAGAATCCAATCCAGATCACCGGCATCCATGGCTGCCGTCTCTAAAGCGGCTTGAGCCGCATTGAATGACATGCTGGCCGTGGTCTCTTCGGCGACGGCCATGTGACGCTGGTGGATGCCGGTACGGGTTCGGATCCATTCGTCGCTGGTATCCATGATCTTGCTCAAATCATCATTGGTGACCACTCGGGAAGGAACATACGCCCCAATTGATACTATAGCGGATGTGGCCATACTATCTCCTTTGCAACGCTTCTTCTCTGGAATTATCCTTCATGAAATCGTCCTGCGGGTTCCATCCGGCCACAACGGCCCACGACCGGACAGCATCCACCCAGGGCGACGCATCCATTCTACAGAAGAACGCCACGGTATTCTAGTGGCCTGGGAGTTTCGCCCACGGCTCCACCCTACCGGATTTGCCTTCCCATCCATGGGCCGTCCGGCGGAATTGGCGGAGGGGATCAGAGCGCAATGCGTGCCTACACCCCATGCAGGTCTTCGGCAAAGTAAGAATTCCAACAAGAGTGATAAGTTCGTCAATAATCTCGGTTTCGACGCAGAGTTGGCCTGCCCTGAGGGGGCGGCAATACAAAATCACGAAGGACGGCGTTGTAGGCATGCCGAAGCACCGGTCGCTAACGATTGGATTGGGCGCGGGAGAGGCTAAACAGGTTAGACCGGCTCGGTCACCAAGGCGATGGTCAGGGTCTTGTCCCAGGCGAATTGACGAAGTTGGCTGGCAATATGCTTT
>JAJZZH010000119.1 GCA_021797675.1 Bacillota bacterium
AAAGCCCTGGGATCTGCGAAAAATTCACGGCCGTATCGGTGGACCAACAACATTTGACGAAAGTGTGCCAAACTATTTGCATTATTTGCCGATTAGCGCGACGATATTGCAGGGAGGGGGCGAGGCAACGTGAGGCAATCTCCAGAGGTTCCGGACTTCGCGGCAACGTTAAAGCGGTGGCGGCTTGAACGCGACTTGACTCAGCGTGGCTTGGGTCTACCTGCCAGTACGGTAGCGGAGTGGGAACGCGGGAGTCGGCGCCCTAGAAATGCCGCTCAGATCGTTCGTCTAGCACATGCCTTGTCGCTTCCTGTGGAAGAGGTGTATCAAGCGCTCGGCCTCACCCCGCCAGTCCCCCGCGAGGATGCTCCCGCGGATCTGGAAGATCTCTTTCGAAAGACTCGCGAAGCACTGCTTCGAGCGTACCGCCAAGGCGACACGGCCGCGATGGCGGCCTGTCAAGAACGATTGCGGGAACTGGGCCCTAAAATACCAGAACGAGTAGCCGCCGAGTTCTTAGCGGGACACGCCGTCGACCCCATGGCCATCGTCGACTTGGGCGGCATGCTATTTCATGTCGACCAGTGGCCTGCTGCCGTGTTGGCGCTTGAGGGCGCACTAAAAGTGGTGCCTAAGGCGAGTCCTTTACGATCCCGGGTGGAAAGCAATCTCGGCATGATTTATGCGGCGTTGGGTGAATTTGAGGCGGCATTAGCTCATGATCAGGCCTATCTCGCATTAGCTTCCGAGCAAAATGACGGCTGGCTATCCGTGTTGGCTCACGGGCAATGGGTGGAGCATCAGTTGCAGGCCAATCCATTGGATGCCGAATTAGTCCGACATCTAGACGCGCTGACACGATGGAATGCTTCCGGGATTCGGCCTGACCCGTTTATTGAAGTCTGGGAACGGTTGTCGCGTGCACAGGTGGCCATGGCCAGCGGTGAAGAGCGCGAGGCCGCAGGCTTCATCGAAAGCGTGCGCGAACAGTTGCGCACGCATCCCGAATTGGCTTCGGAAGCGTTGTCGGTCGCGCTGGTATCCGCTCGTCATGGCCGCTTGTATCATTCACCCGCCGCCGCTTTGGACCAACTGCGGCAAAGCCTTCAAGAATTTGGCCGCGGTCGGCCGCTGGCCGAACGACTGCTCGTTCAACAAGAACTTTGTCGTCTAGCCCAAGCCGTGGACCTGGCCGAAGCTCGCCAGTGGCAGTTGACCTTGCTCTCCACCTATGGGGCCCTTGGCGCAGGCGCTTGGATGCGGCGATTAGCAGAAGAATGGGGTATTGCGGTCGAAGAAGACATGATGCTGGCAACCGGAGCAGGGATGGTGCCCCGCACCTCTCCCCGGTAACTGAAAGGAGACCTCTTATGGCAAGGATTCAAAAGTGGTGGTGGCTCTTGGCTTCGGTATTCGTCGTGTTTGGGGCGCTCGTCGCGGCTCTCGGTGGTGGTGCGGAATTGCTTTTAGCGCATGGGGTAATCCATGCCAGCCTCTCGGCGTCCACCCTACCCAGCGACGAGCCTGTTCCTTTCTGGGGATGACCGACGGTCACCGCGACGATACGATCACAAATCGCGGGCATGGCATGCATACGCGGGTAGAACACGGAAGGCCCGACTGGGGGTCGATCGGTGATTGTGCCAGCGTGAGGGCATGAATGGTGCTGCGCGTGTTGCCTGTTCCTTGGGATCCAGGATGAAGCGACCCGCATGATAGGACGCGGGAGGCTTAGGGTGATGGCACGCTCGAACCGGTGTTTCGGAGGAATGGGGTGCGAACCCGCAACGGAATTTTCTTGGGCGTGGGCCTCTAGAGGTTCGAGCGGTGCCCTCCGAAAACCAGATCACCTCCGGCAAGACGCCAAGAGCTGCGAATCCAAGACAAGGGACTGAACTTTATGGTGGATGGAGTCCTGTATCCGAACTATGCCCATTGGCTGGCCGACCACACAAGAACCTGGCGCGTCGACTGGTCCGGGAATGTAGAGGCGGTGCGGGCATGGTTGGAGCCGGCAGTAATCCACCCGACGGAATGTCGGAAGTGGCGTCATCATGCCACGTGGGAGCTGGTACGAGAGGCGGTGCGCCGACATGACGACCTCTCGCGACATCTGCAAGCCTGGGATTGGCCCGCCTGTCAGAGGTGGTGGTCCGAGATTAAGGGCCCCTTTTGGGATCCCTATGGATGGGCGTTGGCTACGCGGCATCGACCAAGCGATCGATGGATGTTCGATTTCGCTAAGATGCTTCATCACCCCATTCAGCCAGGATTGGCCGCCTGGGCCTACGGGGCGTGGAAAGTCAACCCCTCTGGGGTTCCCCGCGACCTATCTGGTCTTTCTCCCATGCAGGCCCTGGACGGGGTCTTGCGAAGGATATCTCCCGGAGATTTGGGAATGGAGGGAGCGTGGAAGCAGGCTTGGCAGGATTGGATCGACACCGAACCGCCAGATTCGAGTGATCCGGTGCCCACTGGGCACTATCCCACCGATTTGGTGGCAAGCTGGCGAGAGACCTTGGCTAAAATCGACCAGGACGACATGACCGCGCCGATTAAGAGCAGTCAAATCCAATGGTTCTGACGCGCTACATCGTAGGTGTACGTTCTTCCTGGGCCTGAGGTAAAGTCTCTCGCGGTGTACGTGTCGGGTGATCGCGCGGTAAGGTGGTGATGTGGAGCGGTCGGGTCGGCATTGCACCGCCGCTTCGGACCGGGAAGGCCCGTGTGCTCCTAAGCTACACTACGACCGCAAGCAGAAGCTGTTTGGTATTCCTGTTAAAGGGGGCAAGCGATTCTCGGGCGTGTCAACCCCTTGGACGAGCCTTGCCTTTCCGGCAAGAAAAAACCTCAGGTATCAGCCCTGAATTCCATTGCGCCACTCCCAGGCAAAGTATTATTTTCCAAGACGATACGTATCGATCCTAGTATAACCGCAAAACCGGTTTTTCGAAAGAGTGCGCCGCCCTCATTATCGATCCTCCCCGTCGTTCGGCGTTCTTCGGAGGGGGGCGTTGTCGACAAGGATAAGTCCTTCACGTGAGTGGCGTGGGGATGTTGTCGTTTAGCTGTCGGAAGGATCCGTGGCGCTGGCATGATCCCCCGATGGGCCTATCGTTTGTGAATCGTGTTGAGCGTCCTCACGGGTGGGAGACTGGCGGGCTTCCCATTTGGCCATGCGTTCATTTAGACGCTTCAGTTCAGCCTCTATCCGCGAGAGCGTGTGGGCGATGTCGTGCAGTCCATTCGCTTCAAGCGACGGTTCCGCTGCCGATGCGGAAGGGGAAAGGCTCTTGGTAAAGTCCCACGAAAACAGGAGACGATACCCCCCAAAGCAAAGGGCCGCGGCGCTCACCCCCATCCATCCCCAAGGCGTTCGCAAATATTCGATTACATAGCCGAGATAGGGCACCATGAGCACAGGGTGCCCAAAGACGTCCTTGGCCGGCACCCAAAAGGGTTCCGGCAAGGTGTTGTTGTCGCCCTTGGTGTGAATCCACCATGCGCCGCGACGGCGAGAGAGGGCGATGACGCGGTGAAGCATGGTGGGAGGGTAATGGTAGCGCGTCTGGTCGGCCAAGGGGATGTGTACGGCCACGATGTCGCCAATGTGAATCGTATAATGCGCCATGGAGTCTAAGATGACAAAGGTGTTTGGGCGAATGGTGGGCAACATGCTGTGGCCGTAAGTGACTAAAAGTCCATCAGGTCGACCGAGGGCCCACCACCCTGCCAGAAGGCCTAGGAGGCCGAGAAGGCGACCCGCCCAGTGGAACCACCGGGTCCTTTTGGTGGGTGGGTGGCGGCGCGAACGCCGGACCTCTGGCGTGTCAGCCGAGACCATGGGGAACATCAAAGTCCATGGACGGCCGCATAGTATTGCAGGCTGGTGACCGATGACTGGATTCCCGGTGGCATATGGCCTGGAGTGGTGATGCTGGCCACCACATACAAATAGGGCTGGTTGGAAACCGTCGGAATCAGCACCGTACTGGCGATCTGGGTCGTCAGGGTGGCGGAAGCCTGTGACCCCGGATCTTGGCACACGGTGATCGCGCCATTTACGGGATCGTTCACGCTGTACGCCGTCGTGGAACAGGCGGCCGCGCTGCTGACCGGTTCGTATACGCCCACGCGAATGGACGCGGACGGATTTTGTAGGACCTTCATGGCATCGTTGGGATTAAGCCAATCAAAGGTCACCCATAGTCGACTGCTGTCGACGGGGTTACCCACGTGAATGCGATACAATTCCACGCCAGCCACTGTCTCTGCCGGTCCGGACGCAATACGTACGGTAGAGCTCACAGCGGTGGCGTTGGCTAGGACACCTCCGGGCAGACCAGAGGCCGGGGTAATCGTGGTCTCAAGGGTGCCGTTATTGGCTAAAAATCCTGCTCCGGTGCCCACGATGGCGACCAGGGCCATACCCAAAAGGGCCGCACGAAGCCCCCGCGCCCGAGATGCCGGGGGCTTCGACCGCCGCCG
>JAJZZH010000223.1 GCA_021797675.1 Bacillota bacterium
TCGCCACGCGCCTCACGGTCGCGCCCTAGATGTATCCTTATGCGACATGGACCACTATGTCGTACCGACCTGTCCAGCCGACTGGCTGGATGTTCGGCATCCTATGTGAGCTGCCGCCTGCACAACTTCCCCGCCCTTAAGGGCGGGGATTCTGGGGGAACCACCGTGGCTGCGTCGCGGGTCGTGAGACCCTGGGAGGGACCCTCCTCCGGACTCGCCACCGCTTATCCCGCCAGGCCGTGTCCCGGGGTTCAGCCGGACTACGCCTTGACGCTCCCTGGAGGGGAACGGGATGGCGATACGTGTGGTTTTCACACGTCAGATCCTAATACCACCGTGTTAGAGGTGGTCGGTCGATGTTCGCATGTTTTACCGTCTTATCCTGACGACGCGATACATTTTACGTCTTCCACGATTGCGGACCAACGTATCCAATTGTCAAAGAGAGAACATGCGTTAGCAAAAAATTTGCCTGACGGCAACGCCGTAAATCTCCGCCCTGAACGGCGGAGATTTACGGCGCACCCTGATAAATTGTGCGGGACCGTTGTAAAACGGTCCCGAAAACTTCTCTTCCGGCATGTGCGACGTAATAACCCGTGACTGGAATGTTCTGGGACGAATGTGCCCCAGCGGGTAGAGCGTTAACGCGCAGTTTAACAACGTAGCACAATATTCGGACGAATAGCAGGAGCGCGGTTTGAAGCAGTACGCCTCGCCCCCGGCGATATGGGAGTGCACGGGTGATTGCGCCATGTGGAGGCGGGCCGCGCCAAACCCACGACGCTTGCCGCGATGGGACGCGAGTTGTATGGCTAAATTGGGGAATTTGCTTTCCGAGCTTTCTAGATTGGGTAACCCCGTAGCCAACACACCGTCGGTAAAAGAGCCATGACGTTTATCCGGAATTAGCGGTCATGAAAGCCGATGTTTTTCCTCGAGACATCATGCTATAATTCCAGAGAAATCACTGGAGCCACTAGGGGAGCAATCGCTGAGACAAGGAGCTACTGTTCCTTGGACCCTTCCAACCTGATCTGGGTAATGCCAGCGTAGGAAAGTGGACAACGGACGACTCGAGGCGCTTGTCCTCAGGCTCGCCAGGAAAGCCCCCAACATGGCCTCCGCGATTGAGGGAGGCGTTCTTTTATGTCCTTAGCCCGGTCCTTGCGCCGCGAAGCGGAACCCGTTTACCAAGCCATCCGCCGTCATCCGTTTGTGGAGGCCATTGCCCGGGGGGATCTTCCTCCAGAGGCTGCGGTCTTTTATGTGCAGCAGGACGTGCAATATCTGACCACCTACGCACGGGTGTTCGCGCTGGCCATTTCGCAAGCGGAAAGCCTGAGCCAGATGAAGCGGTTGGCCGCCCGCATGACCGTGCTGTTTGAGGGCGAACTCGCCCCACACGTGAGCTTATGCCAGGCGTCCGGTGTCTCATACGAGGATCTGAAGGGATCTCTGCCTTCTCAGGCACCAGCGGCCCACCATTATGCCAAGCATATGGTAGCGTCTGGATCGCGCGGTATGCTGGGTGAGACCATCGCGGCGGCACTGCCCTGCCATTGGGTATACGCGGATTTGGGGCGCGATCTCATGCATGACGTTCGGCCCGACGATGACCACCCGTTTCACGACTGGATCGCTTTTTATGCGGGCAGTGCGATGCGTGAAGGGCTTGACCAATTATGCGAGCTGTTGGACGAATCAGCACATACCGCTCAACGCGACGTCATCGCCCGGGCGTTTCACGTGAGTTTCCAGATGGAGTACCGATTCTTCGATATGGCCTGGCGACAGGAGCAGTGGGACACGCTCGTGCCGACCGGCGGTGAATCTTCATGAGCGGTCCGAGGAGGTCTGGAATCGCTAGAGTTTTGACCATCGCGGGCTCTGACAGCGGAGGCGGGGCCGGTATTCAAGCAGACCTCAAGACCATGCATCAGCTCGGTGCGTACGGGATGTCGGTGATTACGGCGGTGACCGCCCAGAACACGATGGGCGTTGCGGGCTTCGAAGCGATGTCGGCGGCATTTGTGCAACGGCAATTGTCCGCGGTGCTTGACGATTTAGGAGTCGACGCGATGAAGACGGGAATGCTGGCCAACGCCGACATTGTCGAGGCAGTCGCCTCCATGCTGTCTCAACGACCGGCCTGCCCACTGGTGGTGGACCCGGTCATGGTGGCTAGGGGAGGCGATGTTCTGCTATCTCCTGAGGCGGTCGAGGAATTGCGCGTTCGATTGTTTCCGCTGGCCCAGGTAGTGACTCCGAATTTGCCCGAGGCGTCTACGATCGTAGGGTATCCGGTGCGCACAGTCGCCGATGCCGAACGAGCTGCCCGAGATATCGCGGCGCTGGGGCCCGCCTACGTCGTCGTCAAAGGAGGGCATCGAGCGAGGGCGAACGGTACTGTGCCCCGGGAAGCCGTCGACGTGGTCTATGTGACCGCAAAAGACGCCATTTTTCATCTCCTCGCGCCGTTTACGGCGAGCCACAACACCCATGGGACCGGATGCACTTTTTCGTCCGCGATCGCCGCGCTGCTGGCCCGCGGGTGGGAGGTGGAAGAGGCCATCGCCGGGGCGAAGGCGTTCGTGTCCGACGCCATCATGGGATCCCGGGACTGGGAGCTCGGACACGGGAACGGGCCGACCGACCATTTCGCATCGCCCCCGACGCGGTATTGCCCAAAGCTGAGGGCTGTCAATCGCTATGATCAGGGGCGCTGGACCGTCCAAGGCGAAAGGAGTCAATAATGACGATGACAATTGATGCGAGACGCTGGTTGATAGAGGTAAGACGCCGCCGGCCATTGGTTCACAACATGACCAACTTAGTAGTGACTAATGCAGTGGCCAACGCCCTGTTAGCCATTGGGGCATCGCCCGTTATGGCTTACGCCCACCAGGAGGTTCAGGATATGGCTCGGATCGCGGGAGCCTTGGCGCTCAACATGGGTACCCTAACCCCCGATTTGATTACAGGTATGCTCCTGGCGGGCAAGGCGGCGGAGGAAGCCCGTGTTCCGGTGGTGTTTGACCCCGTGGGTGTGGGGGCGACCCCGTATCGAGTGCAGGCGGCCGAGGAGGTGGCCACCAAGTTGCACCTCACCGTGCTCAAAGGCAACGCCGGGGAGATTGGCGGAATGGCGGGTACCGGTGGCACGGTGAGCGGTGTGGATGCCGCCGCGGTCGGGTCAGGTCTCACCAAGGCCATGGCGCAGTACGCCCGCCATCACCATACCGTCGTGGTGGCGACCGGCGAACAGGACTTTGTGACCGATGGCCAGAGCCTCTGGGTTCTGAACAACGGCCACCCGTGGCTTGCCCGCATCACGGGATCGGGCTGCATGCTGACCGGCATCATCGCCGCCTTCTTGGCGGTCACCGACGAACTGGGCGAAGCCCCGTCGTTCGCGGAAGCTTGTACCGCCGCCATCACGTGCTTCAATGTTGCCGCCGAAAAAGCCGCAGAGGGCGCCCAGGGTCCCGGAACGTTTGCGGCCCGTCTCTTTGATGCGCTAAGTTTGCTGGAGCCCAATGATGTGAACCGCATGGCACGGGTTGAGCATGGGCAGGCGTAGCGCGATGACAGACTTACGCGATCGTTTAGGGCTGTACGTTGTCACCGATGAACGCGACGATCGGGATTCTCTATTAAGGGCCTGCCAAGCGGCGCTCCGTGGGGGAGCCCGTGCCATCCAGCTCAGGCGCAAGCGTGACGGCGGACGATCGCTCATCGAGCTGGGACGGGCGCTGCGCGACCTCACCGCCGCGCACCAGGCCCTCTATTTCGTTAATGATCGCGTGGATGTGGCCCTGGTGACCGATGCCAACGGGGTACATATCGGTCAGGACGATATGCCGCTGTCGGATGCGCGGCGTCTCTTGGGGCAAAAAATCATCGGAGTGTCGGTGACAACCCTGGACGAGGCCCGGAGGGCTGCTACCGAGGGCGCGGACTATCTCGGGATCGGGGCGATATTTGCCACCCCATCCAAGACGGACGCCGACATCTCGGGCCTCGCGGGACTCCGCGCGATTGCTGACGTGGTGCACGAGTGCCCACTGGTGGCGATTGGCGGGATTAGCGAAGCCAATGCCGACACGGTGCTCGAGGCCGGGGCGGACGGTCTAGCCGTGATTTCGGCGGTAATGTCCGCGACGGACCCGGAAGAGGCGGCAAGGCGCTTGCGCAAGCGGGTCGAGGCACTACGACGACGGTGAGGGCATCCATTTTGGATAGTCCTTTCTTCCGATCACGGTACTGTGCGCACCACCCCTAATGACGGGTATGGAGGGTTGCTGCCCCGGGTCGGTAGGATGATGGTCAATGAACGTGGGAGCGGCCGAAAGCGGCCACTCCCTAGTATGGGGAACTAGTACAGGACGACGTAAGTCCGTTGTCATGGAATCCAATTGCCACTATTGCCAATATTGCCAATATTGGCGGTATTCATCATGTTTGTCATATTGG
>JAJZZH010000226.1 GCA_021797675.1 Bacillota bacterium
CGTGGAGAACTGTGTAACTGAGAGCTCGGATGGTGTAGCCGTCTCGCAAGAGGCGGTGAGAGCCGGGAAAAGGTTGCCGGAATTCGCAAACAGAACCCCCCGGCTTTAGCCGTGGGGAGGTTCAGGCGCAGGGCGAGGACGTGGCGTCGAGGGAGAGGGCCCGAATCAAGAACGCTGGGTATGGCGCTCGAATAGGGCATCTGTGCCGGAAAAAGAACTTCGCACTGACGCTTTGATATGAATTATTGCTCATCAGTGCGGAGTCTCTGGGGGCGGTTGCACGGGTTTAGAAGAAAGGGGCCGGGGGATGGTATCTATCCCGATCGATCCCCCCGTGGGCCGGAGGCCCAAGTCGAACGAATTGCGGCGGGTTTTCTCATGACGAGTACAGGGACGGGCCAGAGAGTTCACGTTGCAATGTAGCCGACAGCAGATTAGGGTTTGAACGGCTGTTGCCGATTGCCCGGAGGTTCCCCGGGGGGGTGAGATGATGGAGTTGGTGTATATGGTGCAAATTCAGTATGACCCGACGCTGGATTATGGATGCGGTGTCGATATGACGACGCGGGATACCTTGCACGTGGGGGACAGTAGGCCATCTGCGGAAGAATGGATGCGAGTGAACGCGTCGCGCATTGCTGAACAATACGATGACGTTTATCCCTTTGATTTAGTAATTGTCCCCTGGGCCGTCAACGGGTCGTGGGATGAAGATAAGACGCGATTTGCCTTTGACCACGATTGAACCCGGGTGAGCGGCGGTACGCTGGTCGCCGGCGTCACCAAACGCCCGCGAGAAGCCCTGGGCTTCAGGCCTGGGGAGGAAACCGGGTTTTGCTCATCGTGCCATCCTCCGCTGCGGTGCAGAATGCGACAATACCGATGGGAAATGCCTTGGGCCACACGTCGGCCGCCGGCGGTAATATCGAAGGAACCTGACGCACGGATGGATACCCGGCCTGTCCATACGCCGGCATATTTGCCACAGGCTACGTGCGCTGCGACGAGGTCGCTGGTGCGAAAGCCGAAGGGTGTGGCTCTTCTGGAGGGAAGAAATAATAGAACGTATGATCGTAGTTATGGAAACAAAGAATCCGGATCGTCAGGTCCGGATTCTTCTTGATTGAAAGATCACTACGTTGACCGAGGGAATGTCCCCCGCCGAAGAACACCTCGGAGAAATATGGAAAGCGCAGGCACCTCGGAGGCGGTTATATCCCCCGGAGCCTTGGGACCGGTGTCACCAGATCACGCCGTCGGCTTCCATCTGCTGCAAGGCCTTGCGGCAGGTATCCACCTTGGGTTGTCCAGCCGGCGTGACCCACTGCAGGGCCGTACAGACGGCGCGGGCAATGGCCGTTTGGGTGGTGCACCAGGGGTCGTCGGTGATGGTGCGAATGGTTTCGATCTCGGCCTCCGAAAAGGATCAGCCCCCGTATCGCCAGGGCGTTCCTCCGAGGTTGCGACGAATCGTAATCCTACCTGTACCCTACGCCGAAAGGCGAGGACTGCTTATGTCCGTCAATAGCCTTGACAGCGCCTGGTAGGCCGTGACAGCCGCCTATCGAGCTGTAGATTATGTTTACGCAGGATTGGACGCGATAACAACCCTATCTGCCGTTCAACTCGTCCCTCTGAAAGAGCCACACCCAAAGCCGAAGGGGATCTTTTGGTGGGATCGATGCCAGATCGGAGACCTATTCTGGTTCGTCCCGCACATTTGCCGGTTGCCCCCGTCCGGTGGCCGTCCAGATCGCCACACAGGCCGCGAGATGGGTCAAGAATTCCGGCGTGCTTTCCCCGCGACGCACAGCGCGTCGAAGTAGTGCTCTTTGGGCAATGCGCGGGCAATGCGCCGGAATTGGGTACGCCCGCTGGATCCGCCTTCGACGGGCAAGCCGGTATCCCGCAGGCCCCAATCAAGGCGTCAGCGTACCGCGGCGGCGACCGGCGTCGCGGGTCAGGAACACGTCCAGAGCTTTCTCTTCCGCTTCTCAGGCTGTCGCACATTACACGTATAGCGCCGGCGCCGGAGATAGGCCTAACCGGGCCTGGGTTGGCCAAGGTTGAATACTGCGTGAGGTCCTGGGTCTCCGGTTGGCACGAGGTCCATGGCGTGTACGGCCTTGGCTAACGTCTGGTAAATATCGCGAGCCGGATGGTCATCCGGCACCAATCCGCTGACTCCCGATTCACCGGAAATGACCCAAGGGATCTTGGCCAGCACGGGAATCGCCAAGGATTCGGCCACGGACTCGGCACCCCCCTCGCCCAAAGGGAACCATTGACTTCCGCAATGTGGGCACTGCATATAGGACATGTTTTCGACGATGCCTAACAACCGGCGGTCCAAACTGCGCGCCATTTGCGCGGCGCGTTCGGCGACGCGGGATGCGTTGGCGTCGGGCGTGGTGACGACTATCGCCGCTGCCTTAGGAAAATATTGATGAACGTCAATGGCAATGTCGCCGGTCCCCGGAGGGAGGTCCAAGACCATGTACTCGGGCGCATTCCACAGAGTCTCCTCCATCATTTGCCGAATGGCTTTGCCTAACAGGGGGCCTCGCCACATCACCGGGGCATTGTGTGCAACGAAGAACTTCATCGACATGACGTCGATGTTATGAACCCGCGGAGGAATGAACTGCCGTTCACGAGTTTTTGCCGGTTCTTTAAGCTGTAGCAGATCAGGCACACTAAACCCGTAGATGTCACAATCCAAGATGGCCGTATGAAACCCCAGGCTGGCCAGGGCTCGCGCAAGGTTGATGGTGACGGTAGATTTGCCGACCCCGCCCTTGCCGCTGATGATGGCGATCATCTTAAGCCCGGAGGGAGTACGGGGCGGCGTCTGTTCGGGTCTCGCGATTTTTCGGGCAGCGTCAGCTTGTTCTTTGGACCGGGGAATGACCCGAACTTCCATCACTTCGGGAAATCGGGTCTTAAGAAAGTTTCCGAGCGCCTGTCGATCCTGGTCGTTGATAGCGGATCCCCGCCAGACGTCATCGACATGGACGTTTACCCGAAAACCTTCGGCGTGCGGCTCGACCGCGATATCCTGAACGTATCCCGCCTTCAGCGGCTGAATCCCGCTCGCCGTCTGAAACGGGGCCAATGCCGCCAAGACATCCTTTGGAGTGAGTGTCATCGTGAGTTCTCCTTGCTCTGTGATTCGGCGATTTAGGCGAAGCCGAAATACTGCTTGGCATCGTCGGACATGATGGACGGTTCCCAAGGTGGCGACCAGACGACGTTGACGGTGGCGGTTTCCACTCCTTCGATCGCCAGCAGGCGTTCGCGCGTGCCCTCCTGGATATAGTTGGTGGCTGGACATCCCGGTGTCGTCATCGTCATCACCACGTCAACGTGAGCATTCCGAATGGCAACCCCATAAATGAGTCCCAAGTCGACGATGTTATATCCCAGCTCGGGGTCAATCATATCTTTCAACGCTTCCTTGATCATATCTTCAGCAATCTCGCTCATGAGCATTCTCCTTCCTGACAGGTTTTCCGCGAACCACGGCGTATCGCATTCTCACGATGCGCATTATCCCCCCGCGATCTGGAAACCACCGTGATCCCGATCACGTCGAATGCATGCGGCAGCTCGTGATGGCGCTGGAATCCGCGTGCCAGTGAAAGCGTTGGTGGGGACACAGGAATACACTACAGTGTCTGAAACCGATTCGCGCATCCCTGTCCGAGTTTGCAATGGGATTCCTAGGGATTCCTACGGAGGCTTCATACGCAATGCTGGCCTAACCGATTCATGGTTGCGATGGAGAGAGACCGCCATTGGGCGTTCCGGCTCGATCATGCTCGACGCGCGTGCGGTTTGCCGAGGTACGCAAGACTTGCTAGCGAAACCTCGGTGACCGCGGTCCGTCCGCGTGTTTCATAAAACGAGCGACTGCCGAGTATCTGTCATGAGCCATTTGTCTGGTATCGCCAGCCCGGTGCCGCAGAGACTTTGCGGAGGATTAGTGCAGAAGTTTGCGTTAAGGGTTCGGGGAGTAATAGCCCCTGCGCCGCAAGGGGTCTTGAGATCGAACGGCGTATTATACGGATTATTGATCCGCGGGGATTGGAATAGACAAGAGATCCCTCAGTTGTTGTCGAGCGGAGCGATTGGTCAGGGTAATATAGGCGTACGTGCGGTGATTCGACGGAAAGACCCACGCGGCCTCCCCCCGAATCGTCATAGACCCCACGCCTAAAGGCGGGGGCTTGTAGGGATCTGTCCCTGCAAGTTCCCGGCTTAAGCGGAAAGCCTCTCTTTGGGGGGCGCTATGACCAGCCTTAGCCGTCCCCCTTCGGGGATTTCCGAGGGTCACCGGGATCTCGGGAGCGAGCGGCTCCGTTCCTTGGGTGCAGACCTTGGGATGCTTCTCCAGTCTCAAGCTCTCTGGTCCTCCGTTAAAAGCCAGCTGGGGTGTTGCGAGCGGTGCGGAGGGATGATG
>JAJZZH010000194.1 GCA_021797675.1 Bacillota bacterium
CATCGGAACGGAGTCATCCCCGGACCTGCGTCAACCCTGCGGCATTTCCGGGCGGAAAGCGGATGACCGTGCCCGGATATTTTTGGGGCAAGGGGTCATGCGTGACCTCGAGAAATTGACGGGGTTTCGGTCTGGAGAGGGACGGATTGCATTGTTCACCATTCGGAACCATGCCGCTCGACCCGCCAAAAGATATGGGTAAGGATTAGGCCTTTAGGCGTGGGGTCTATGACGGCGATTCCTCCCATCATCGAAATCGAGCGATGAGTCGAGGCCGACCGCGAGGGCCCCTAACACCCCCACCCGATCAATGAACGGACTGACCAGCACGCGCGGAGGGAAGGGCACGTAGGTAGCCAGAATGGATTCGAGGCGGGCGCCAAAATAGCCGAATTGTTGGGCTAAGCCGCCACCTACCGCCAGGACTTCAACATCGAGAGCCACCAGAACGTTTCCCAATCCGGCTGCGACTTGCTCCACAAGGTTGTCCCACCACTTCGCACGGGCGCCACCACGATCAAGATCGCTAAAGAACTCCGCAGGGGCTACTCCGAACTCTTCCCACATCGCTCGCTCGATTGCTCGGCCGCCCACCTTTTCTTCGAAGGGGGCGTGACCCCCAACGTAGCCTGTTTCCGCCCCTTGTCGGAGATAAACAATTTCCCCGGCCGCTCCATGGGCGCCTTGCCAAACCCGCCCGTGATCGCAAAACGCCAGGGCAATGCCCGTCCCCCAATTGAGGAACGCACCGTAGGCGACGTCGCGAAGCGTTCCCCAGCGGCACTCCGCCATCGCGGCCGCCTTAACGTCATTGCTTATTACAACGGTCTTTCCTGGAAACACCTCCGCCACCAACGCTGGCAAGTGTAGCGAAGCCCAGCCGGGAACGTTGGGAGCCAATAACACCCGCTCCTCCTCGGTGATCCCCATGGTGGACAGCCCTACCCGGTCGACGGAAAACGGCCTGGCAAGTTCCTGGGCGGTTCGTAATGCGGCCTGCACCAGGGATTTCGCGGTGGGCCAGTCCTGGACGGCCAGTCGATCTTGGGCATAGACAGAACCCGATGCGTCACCCACCGCGATGGCTACCTTGGTTCCGCCGAAATCGATCCCCAGGGCGCATGCAGACATTGGCCTGTTCAACCTCCGTTATACTATCCTTGCTGGATACACCTACACTAACCGGCGTTTTCACGGCGATTCGCGTTCAAATGCCACCACCTTGGTCAAGTTTTCCGGAACATCGGGGTTTCGTCCCGCCGCCATCGCCAAGTGCCACGCCAGCAACTGCAACGGAATGACCGCCAGCGGCCCCTTCAGATCGTCTGCTCCATCCTCTGGAAGCAGGATACCTCGATCGACCACCCCGTCGTCACCGATGAGCGCAAACCATTGAGGCTCCGCGACCACCACCATCGTGGGGCCTTGGTTCGCCAAGTCGGCGAGGACCCCGTATTCGTATCGCGCATGCGTCGTCTGCCCCAAGAGCACGACCCAATCGTTTGCATTTACGGACCCCCGCGGCCCGTGTCGAAATTCCAGCGGGGAATAGCTGTAAGCGACCGTTCCGGCCATTTCTTGAATCTTTAGCGCCCCTTCGTGGACTAAGCCCAATCGCACTCCGCTGCCGAGGAGGTAGACGCGGTGCGGGGGCCGAGGGCTTTCTGCAAGCCACCGATCCGTCTGATGGAGGACATCCACTACGCCAAGCTCTAGGCGGGGAAGAGATCCAGCCAAACCTTGCTGCAACAGGACCAACATACTGGTGAAAGAGCGAATCATGACGACCGTTCCGTCATCCCCCGTGGGGACGACGGCGGCCTGATCGGCGCGTTGGGCCAAGGGGCTCAAAGGATCACACGTCACCGCTACGGTCCGAATGTTGCGTCGTTGTGCCTCGTCCAAGGCCCATAGGGCTTCTGAAGACGCACCGGATCGGGAGACCACAATGAACTCCTCCACGTCGGTGAAACAGAGGTCGGGCTCCATCACCACATCGCCCGACGGGGCGGCGGCGATCTGATACCCCTTGCGTTTGGCCACTTCCGCTACGACTTGGGCTAGATAATACGATGAGCCTGACCCGACCACCAGTCTGCGGATGCCTCGTTTCAATGCGGGGGCAGCATCGCGGGCCATTGCCCAAGCCGCGGCCTGGTGAAAGATCACATTATGGACCCACGCTCCGCGTTCCATCGATAAACCTCCAAAAAGCTGTAGTCGTCACGTTCGAGCACGTGGCACGAGCGCGATCAGTATCATTGTAGCTGTCGATTAGTGCTGGCGGATCCCCCTAAACCGAGGAATTGTGGTGATGCAGGGGGGCTATGATGGCACAGACGGTTTGGCCTAAGAACATGACCGCCAGCAGCGATAGCATCTTGGGCAGGATTTCTCGGAAGGCGATAGCATACCAGGATTCGTCAATGGCCTGGGCGACGGGAGCGTGATTACTGAACAGCAGCACGAGTGCTTGCAATCTCAAGACCCGCGCTGGCCAAGCCCGTCCGGTAAGTCCAATGATTCCCAAGACCCCTTCTTGCGGCAGGCAAGCTTCCAGAACACTGACGGGAGGCAAGCTGGGCATTACCAGAAAAACATTAGGAATCCGTATCGTGACGGTTTCCATTCATCCTCCCGCATGCGCTGCGCCTGCTCCCACCACAATGGCGCTGACGGTACCAATTAAGGTCGTTCCCAGACTCCCCCCTAAGCTGGCTCTTTCTCAAATCCTGGGATGGCTATCTCGCCAGATCCCCCACGGTGAGCGCATGGTAGGCATTGAGCAACTCTAGGTCTCCGCATTCCCCCCGCCCCGATGGGTCATTTTTGATGCGGCTGTTGACGCCTTCGAGGGGCCCATTATAGGTGCGGTCGGCTTGACACACTACCTGGTTTCCTTCCTTACCTTTCTTTGCGTGCAGTATCGTATCACCACCACTGCACCCAATGGTGTCAAGTTAAGCGATCCCATTAATAGCGCGAATTAACTGATTTGCGTTTGCGAACCAAGAAAACAAAAACCTGGACTTTTTTGCATCATTGGGTATCGTGTTCTGCAATCCCACTTTCTAGGAGGGTTTGTCAGATGTTCACCAAAGCCCAACGGATTTTTCAACACGTCGCCGATCGACTGAAATACCCCGACTTTCGCGAGAATCGCACTCAAACACAGGTGGTTCGCGACATCGTAGGCGTGCGACATCCGGGCTCGAGCAATGCCCGAAGCGGTGCCATACGCTTCCCGCAGGATGGCCGTGTTCGGAATTTCCAGGACACTTCCGTCAATGCCGACGGGAATCCAGCCCTCCACGGTGCGATACGCACGGTCGGCATAGACATGTTGGATCAGCACATGGTCGAGATCGGTGAAGGCCTCGGGTTTCAGTTTATAGTGGGCTTCGGAAAACGCTTGTTTGGTATACGTATCCACCATCGGCAGATAGCCAATTTTAACAACAAATTTTCAGCAACCAAGACCGGTCATCGAATGTGCGATAATGGACCCATTTTGTGGTCATATAGATTTAGACTTAACACTTGACGTCGACGGCGTGACGGCGGCCGTGGTCGAATGGCATCCCACCCATCAAACGCTCGTCGTTCGCGCCTATCACGCCAACGCCGAGGAACCGAGCAGCTACTACCGATGGGACACCGGCGCGGCTCTAGATTCCTAGACCCACCGCTTACCGTTCTTGCCTCCTAACAGGACTGACGCATGAAATATGGAACCCGTATGGAAAGCCGTTTTGAGGGGTCCGATTAACGAAAGTTTTTCCAAAAAGGGACTGGATTTTTTCGGACAAGTCTGGGATGATGGGATCGAGAATCCAGCAGACACGAGGTGACTGTGCGTGCCGATCTCGTTGGACCAGCCTTTTTGGATTGGCGATCGCCATTTTTCGGAGACGGATATTGCCCTCCTGCGGACCACGATCCTTCAGTTTCCGAACCTCAGTCGCGCCGAATTGGTGGCGACCTTGTGCGAGAACTTACCGTGGAAGAGTCTCCAGGGTAAGCCGCGCCGCGAGGCGTGCCACAAATTGCTCGACGCTCTGGAGGGCACCCCGGGATTCCGTATCCCGCCGAAACGGCAGGGAGGCACGTTTCCCCGCCCTGAACATCGGGGCACGCCCATGCCCAATCTCATGCTAGACGCCTCGCTCGCCGCCATCCGACCGGTCGTGATCGTGCCGGTCCGCCCGGCAGACCGGTTGCCATGGAATGCAACCATGGCGACCTATCATCCGTTGGGGTTTCAGCGGGCGTGCGGCGCCCGCCAGGCCTATTGGATTTGCTCGATCGCCACCGGAACGCCCCGCTATCTGGGCGGCATGCTCTTCGCCAGCGCGGCCAAGGCTTTGCAGGCGCGGGATACCTGGATTGGCTGGGATGCGGCGACCCGGGCGCGGTTTCGCGCCCGCA
>JAJZZH010000208.1 GCA_021797675.1 Bacillota bacterium
CGCCGATGGCTGAGAACAAATGGGTCACGGCCAGCGTGGTGGACAATGTGGCCACGGTGGTGGAGCAGGTGTTCAACGAAGCCGAGCAGCGCGATCCCACGCATGCGCGAGAGTGGATCGCGCTCGTGGACGGGAACAACGATCAGATCAATCAAATCGAGGCGCAAGCGCAGGCCCGAGGGATCAAGGTCACCATGCATATCGATTGCATCCATTGGCTCGAATACCTCTGGCTAGCGGCGTGGTGCTTCTTCGCCAAGGGCGATGCCGAAGCCGAAGCGTGGGTGCGGACGCAAGCGCTCGCCATTTTACGCGGGAACGCCAGTGTGGTGGCGGCCGCGATGGGTCGCAAGGCGACGGTGCTGGGCCTGAATGCCGAGCGGCGCAAGGCGGTCGACAAATGTGTCCAGTATCTGCTCAACAAAAAGGATTATTTGGACTATCCGACCGCGCTGGCGCGCGGCTGGCCGATTGGGACCGGGGTCGTCGAAGGCGCGTGTCGCTATTTGGTGCAAGACCGCATGGACCCCGGGGCCCTCATGACGCGTCTGGGTCGCTTCTTTTCCAGCGACAGCGGATGTTGTCCGATGACACCGGCCCCAAGGCTCCGGGGGATATAACCGCCTCCGAGGTACCTGCGCTTTCCATATTTCTCCGAGGTGTTCTTCGGCGGGGGACATTCCCTCGGTTAACGTAGTGATCTTTAAATCAAGAAGAATCTGGACCTGACGGTCCGGATTCTTTGTTTCCATAACTACGCTTATACGTTCTATTATTTCTTCCCTCCAGAAGAGCCACACCCATCGTCATTGCAATTGCCATCAAATACCGGATGCCTGCCCACGAAACACCCGGGCTTGATAACACACTGCACAATAGCGCTGCTCCTCCAGTTCCCGGGCATAGGGCAGAACCACCATTTCTTTACATTCCGCGCATTCCACGGCCTCAAAACTTTCACGGGCTGGTTCCACAGGATAGTGGTTGAAGGTCTGAACCTCAAACATATCCCGCCACTGTCGATTCACGACATCATCAATCAGGGGATCCACTACCGCGGGATCGAGCGCATACGGCGGAATGCCTTGCCTTCGTTGCTCGAAAAAAGGCATCTCCAAGCACATCTTCATCCGTTCGTACTTGGCGGTGACCCGGACGGCTCGTCCGGCGGCAGGATCAATCAAGGTCAGGGCAAACTTTCCCAACCCACGTTTAGTAATGTTGCCTTTGCCAAAGGTGCAACCCGTCGCATATTGCACACCGTCAGCAAAACAGCCAGAAAAATGGTGATCCCCGATTTCAACGATGGCCTGTAATTCACTACCGCCCCTTGCCCGTTTGACGCTCAAAAAATCCATCGCGAGATGACCGGCCCGTAGTCCCTGCGGCATAGCCGGGCACTTGTGTCCGTGGAAGTATTGCGCCGCAGTCAATTCGTTAGCGGTAATTTCCGTCAAATGGTCAATGTCCATCTATCTCTCCCCCTTCGATGAGTGTTCAAATCGCATTGCCGCGTGGTTTGGCCCGGGGCCTGAGCGAGATCAGTCCACTGCCTTACCGCTTTGTTTGACGTGAGCGGCAGAGAAAGACCGCCACCCATGATTCGCCAGCGACCCGTGCCGACTGATGACCAGGTTATTTCCTCCATTCTGTGCTACGCGACCCCTCTCATACAGGCCCGATACAAGATTTACTGCCGGCCGACTCGAAACCGGTCAAGATGGATCTGATGACAAGCCGCCGCGCCAATGCCACCAGCCTCGTCGGATGGGATCGTGCGGAATGCGTTTTTGCTTTCATCTCAAGGGCCTCGAGGGCCTGACCAGACATCCCAAGTCTGACCTTAGTTCACGCCGGGTCTATCAGAGGTGGGTCCGTTATCCCCAGCAGACGTAAAACCTGACGCGTCACGGTGGCTTCAGTCCAGGGCAGAGAATGATCGACTTCCCAACGGATGACGATGCCCAACAATTCGCCCATCAACAGTTGCGCAACCAGCTCCGGGTCTCCTGAACGCTCAAGCACCCCTTGGTCCTGCGCTCGACGGATGACTCCGGTGACGTAACCCGAGGTGATGGTCGCCACGTGACGCTTAAGCACCGCACGTACCCGCTCATGCCCGACCGCATTGCCCAGCAACTGCAGCAAGGTCTGCCGCTCCGTCGCGTCGCGGTACGCGGCCAGATACGTTGACACGATGCGAACCAAATCCTCCATGGGGTCGCCCGGCTCCGCAGCAGTCAGCGCCTCCAAGTGAGCGAAGGGACTGGCCGTACGTGCGATTTCCAAGAGCAGTGCATCCTTATCTTCAAAATACCAGAAGATGATGCTGGGCGAGGCCAAATCGGCCGCCTTCGCGATATCCTTGATGGTTGCCCGAAATCCCTTGTGCGCAAAAGCCACCCGAGCACCCTGTAGAATTTGACTTTTCGTCGGCTTCATCCCGCGCCCTCGTTTTCTTCCATTATCTTGGCCACCGCCAAACTCGCGATATTCACGGGGCCACTATGACGTTAGCATAAATAGAGTGTTCAGTCAATCACTATTATAAAAATATCGCCGTTGACATATTGATTTGGTAACGATAGATTGATTGTGTAATCAATCTATCGTTCCGAGATGCGTTCTTGGAATGTATAAAGAAAGGGGGGGACACCCATGTTATTCTGGTCGACCGTTCTTATCTTTGTCGTATCGTTTTTCTTTTCCATGCTGGGATTGGGCGGCGGCATGCTCTACGTGCCCATTTTCCACTGGCTAGGATTCGCGCTAAAAGATGTGGTAATTCCCCTGGGTTTGTTGCTAAACGGACTCAACACCTTAATTGCCTTAATTCCCTATGGCAAAAAACACCTGGTGGATTGGAAGGGCGGGCTGCCGATGGCTGCCAGTGCTTTGATCTTCGCCCCGATCGGTGCCTTGTTGGCGACTCGCGTCCCCAATCATCTGTTACTGGTCTTGTTCGCACTGATGGTCTTGTTGGCTGCGGGACGCACCTTATGGGTCGCCAACCAGCCCGATAAAGAGAGGGTCTTATCATTTGGTCGCCGTGCCCTGATCGGCAGCATTGTGGCTGGCGCCGCGGGATTCTTGGGAGGGATGTTGGGCATTGGAGGAGGGTTCATCATTGGCCCATTTTTGATGTGGATGGGCTACAAAACCAAGCAGGCCGCAGCCACCACCGCATACATCGTCACGTTTTCCAGTTTCTCCGGATTTCTAGGCCATGCCGCGCACATGACGATTGATCCCATCCTCTTAGGCACGACCGTGGCCGCCGTGATCGTCGCCTCTTTGCTGGGATCGGGGTTTATGGCCCATCGAGCCAAACCCGTATGGGTCAAATGGTTTTATGGTGTTCTACTGCTTGGCGTCGCCGTCAAGATGCTGCTGCCGATTCTCTAGCCGGGTTTTGACTCGATCAATCAATCATACGATTTTTGAGACCTCGGCGAGGAGGACGCGGAAAACTTCGTGCTGGATGTGGTGGACAAGCACGTCGTCGTAGACCCCATCGTGGATTGGCTCCAATCGCATACCCGTAAGCGAGAGCGATAGCCGTTAATCGGCCGACCGCCTTTCCTCTCACGAAACAGCTGTTCTTAGTCACCAACGTGTTCCGCCTCCTCTCCAAGGGGGCCAGGGTTCCAGTATGGCTCGCGTCCGATGGATGCACCCGCTTGCCCCATCTTGTCTGCGTCTGAACCGGGAAACGGGCGGCTTAGGTTCGAAGGTCACCATGCGGTGTGCAATAACGAAGTCGATTCGGCTTAACAAATCCTGCAATAATGCGTGAATTCTTTATTGCAGACGCATCTTGCATATGTTTTGTATCCCTGGTATCATGCCAATAGAATCAGCAATGTTGACGTATCCATATTTTCAATTACTTGGGATATATGGAGGTGCATTTAACGATGAGATTCGAGCGCACACCCCGAAAAACCCTCCGAACGATGATGGCACTGACCGCCGCCGCAGGATTCCTCGGGGTGGGAATAAGCGGAGTGGCCATGGCCGCTCCGGCGATGGCCAAGCGGCCGATGACATTTTGGTATATGGGCATCACCAATACCCAGGCCCAGATTGTGCAGCGGCTTTTGTTGCCCTGGGCGCGCAGCCACCATACTACGGTGACGGTCACCCCCGTTTCCTCGGGGGACTTTACCACCCAAGTCGATACCGCCATTGCCAGCGGCACCTTGCCCAATGTGATGGTAACCTCGCAGGGCTATCCCGACATTTACGCAGTCGACCATCTCGCAGTAAACATCTCGGCGGTGGATCCGTCGTTGGCCAAATATATTAAGGCCCATGAACCCCCGTTGCTGGCCGCCGGCAACACAGTCTACCGCGGCAACGTGTATGGCGCCTTGGAAAGCGCGACACCTGAGTTGACCTACGTCAATATCGATGCACTCAAGAAATTGGGCCTGCCGATGCCGACGTCGTGGCAGGTGCTCGACCATACGATCATCCCCGCCTTATTGAAGCACCATCTTAACTATGCTGGCCCCGGCAATTCCGAATGGGATTGGTATGCCGTGCTCTACTCCTTTGGCGGACAAGTCTATTCGCCGGGCGGCAACAAGGTAGTCATGGCTTCACCCGCGGGTCAGGCGGCCCTGAAGGCGTATCTCTGGCCTTACGTGGTGGACCACGTGTCGACGAGCACCGGTCCGACGCAAACCATGGCCGACCTGTTTGCGAACGGCAAGTATCCGGTCCAGCTGCAAGGCTCGGGGTTTTTCTCCGCGGTCACCGCGGTGCCTCATTTCCCGCTCAACAAGTGGGAAGTGCTGCCCTATCCGGCTGGCTCCAAGGGCGACTATACGTGGACCGGGGGGACGGCGGTCGCCGCCTTCAACCATGGGCTTTCGGTGAACAAGGAAGAGGCCAGTTTGCTGGGATACTTCTGGAGCGCCCCGGTGCAGCGGTCGATTACCGAGCAGTTTGCCGCCAAGACCCAGACGCTCTACACGGTGGCCAACATGTTGTCCTGGAATAACCTGAAGGTCAAAGGCCTGACCGCGATCGACCTCAAGACCATGCGGACGTCCGTGCTGCATAGTGTGGGTGTGCAATCGCGGACCAAAGTCACGCTGGCGCAGATTCTCGGCATGGGCAACACTTGGATGACCATCCAGAACGATTTTGACAAGATGACGTTGCCGAAGGCCACCTTGAAGGGCAACGCGGCGCTCTTGGTGCATGCGGCCGGCGTGCTGCAAACGGGCATCAACCAGGCCGGATCCGGCGGCTAGGTCCTCGGCGGGTTGGCAAGCTTTCGCTGCAGGGTGCCAGCACAAGGGAGGGATCGTCATCATGGCGGTGCAACGAGAGCGCTCAACTTTGGCACCAGGCAGGACAGGACGGAAGGTTTCCGTCCTGCCCTATCTCTTTTTATTGCCGATGTTGGTCTCGTTTATTGTCTTCAACCTCATCCCCGTCTTTTGGTCTTTGGGGCTCAGTTTTACCAATTACAATCTGATTACGCCCGCTCATTTCGTTGGCTTGTCCAACTATCGTCACGCCTTGCTGCAGTCGAGCCTGTTTTGGCTCGCCGTCCGCCATACCGTCTGGTTTGTGCTGGCGGTGCCGCTGGGGGTGGCCATCTCGCTCTCGGCGGCGTTTTTGATCAACGCTTTGCCGTGGGGACAGGGGTTGTTTCGTTTTATCTATTATTTGCCCTCCGCCCTGTCTAGCATTGCCATGGGTGTGCTATGGGCGTTTTTGATCAGCTTTGGCTCGCATTCGATTCTATCCCAAGTGATGGCAGATATCGGATTTCCCGCGGGGCTGAATTTCACCGGACCAAACTTGTTTCTCGCCTTTGTCCTGTTCTCGGGGATGCTGGTCGGCTGGGGCCCGGGCATGGTGATCTTTTCGGCCGGATTGCGCGGTATTGACCAAGAGCTTTACGATGCCGGCAAGCTCGACGGGGCAACGGGAATGAAGGCCACATGGTATCTCACGTTGCCCCAGCTCAGGCTTACTTTGATGTACGTCATCATTACAGGCATGATTGGTGCCTTTCAGGTGTTTGAATCGCTCTTCGTGATTGGATCCCTGGGCACCGGTTCGCAGTTTGGCCCCTTGAATTCAGGCCTGACGCTGGTTCCCTTGATTTACGAAAAGGCCTTTTCCTACATGCAATTCGGTTACGCGTCGGCGATAGCGTTCTTGATGTTGGCGGTGATCATGGTATTGACCATTATTAGCATGCGACTGGGACAAGGGGGGACCGCACTTGGCAAATAAACCGCTCTCGGCGATACCCGAAGTGACGCGCTCCGAGCGGACGGCGGTCACTGCGGGCTCTCGTCCCCCGTCCGGCCGTAAAAAGCGGCTGCTGCTGAAGGGGATTCGCCTGACGTGGCTTTATGCCCTCGCGATCGGCTTGGCCTGTATCACGGCGTTTCCGTTGGTATGGCTGGTGATTACCATCTTTAAGCCGACGTACGAAATCTTTCAATATCCCCCGACCTTGTTTGCTCACGTCTATACATTGGCCAACTTGCGCTACGCGCTCAGTGCCACGTTCTTGCGGCCGTTTTTCAATTCCCTGTATGTCACCGTGGTGACCTCGATTCTGCAGGTTTTGGTTAACGGGCTCGCTGGGTATTCCTTGGCCAAACATCGCTTTGCCGGCCGCACCATCATCTTTTATCTCTTCCTGTCCAGCATGATGGTTCCGTTTCAAATCTATTTGATCCCCGACTTTTTGATCATCAAGCACCTGTCGTTGCTGGACACGCGCACCGCGCTCATCATCACCTGGGTGGGCAGCGCGGGCAGTGTGTTTTTGATTCGCCAGTACATGTTGGGCCTCCCCGACAGCACCCTGGAAGCCGCTCGACTCGACGGGGCCTCCGAGTGGCGGACATTCTTTCAGATCGTCGTCCCCATGGCCACCCCGGTGTTGGGCGTGGTCGCGATCTTTTCGTTCTTTTCCCAATGGAATAACCTGCTGATGCCTTTGATCCTGATTCATAGTGCGTCGAAGTATACCTTGCCGTTATTCCTGGTGTTCTCCCCCAGCTCCAATCCGGCCCAAAACATGACAGCGGCCTTCGTCACTTCCATCCCCCCGCTGATTGTGTTCTTGCTCTTGCAGCGGTATTTTAGTCAGGGCATTGCGCTGACGGGAACCGGTGAGCAGGGGTAGGGGCTCGTGCGGGGTTCTGGCGACCTGCGGCCGGGACGGTCGCGGGGGAATCTGGCAGGAGTCCAAGGAGGGACGGATTCGTCATGAAAATTGCTGCGATTGAAATCTTTCACGTGTTGCCGCGGTGGTCCTTCGTCAAGGTGTCCACCGATGAAGGCGTGACGGGATGGGGGGAGGCGGTGCTCGAAGGGCGGTCGCGCACGGTGGAACAAGCCGTGAAAGACCTGGCGCCGCACCTCGTGGGACAGGATCCCCGCCGCATTCAGCACTTGTGGCAAATGATGTACCGCGGCACCTTTTATCACGGAGGGCCGATTCTGACCAGTGCCCTCAGCGGCATCGACCAGGCGTTGTGGGATATTCTCGGCAAATGGCTTAACGCACCGATTTCACAACTCTTGGGAGGCGCGGTGCGCGATCGCGTCAGGGTATACGGCCATGTGGGCGGAGAGACGCCCGCGGCGGTAGCCGAAGCCGGCCGGCGGCAGGTGGCGGCGGGCATGACCGCCCTCAAAACGTCCGTGGGCGCTCCCGCCCGATTTATGGAACCGCCAGCCTGGGTGCGGGGGGAAATGGAGCGCTTTGAAGCGCTCCGCGAGGCGATTGGACCGGGCGTCGATTTTGCCGTCGATTTCCACGGCCGGGTGCAGCCCGCCCTGGCGATCAGGCTGGTGAAGGCTCTCGAGCCGCTCGAACCGATGTTCGTGGAAGAACCGTGTCTCGCCGAAGACCTGGATGAGATGGCTCGGATTGCGCGGGCGACGAGTATTCCCATTGCCACCGGGGAGCGCCTATATACCAAATACGCGTTTCGCGAACTGTTGGCCAAAGGGGCGGCGAGCATCGTGCAGCCGGATCTTGCCCACTGTGGCGGGATCTCGGAGGGATTTCACATTGCGCGCATCGCGGAGGCGCATTTTGCCGCCTTTGCCCCGCATAATCCGCTGGGGCCGATTAACTTGGCTGCCAGTTTAAATGTGAGTGCAACGGCACCCAATTTTCTGGCACAAGAGCAGGTGAGCGTGGGCGAAGGATACCTGCGCCAGCCCCTGGTCATCGATCACGGTTATATTGAGGTGCCTACCAACCCGGGGCTAGGCATTGAGGTGGACGAGGGCCGCATCCAAGAACACCTCTATGACGGGTCGTGGGATAACCCGCGGTGGTTTCACGCCGACGACGGCTCGGTGGCCGACTGGTAGGGTAGCGCTGCGTGGCAAGGGTACTTCCGAGCGGAAGAGTTTGGATCCCAAGCTTTCGGGATTCCACCAGGGCAGCAGCCCGGCGGCAATCCCGGTTCCCGGCGGGAGTCAAGAAAGGAGCGGATGGCGACGGTGTCCCAGGGGGGAAACTCCAGTCCGCACGTGCCGATTACGCCGCATCCGTGTTATCGTACTCGGGTGCCGCTCGACATCGACGGCGTGCTCGATGAAGCTGCCTGGCAGCTTGCTCCCCGGTCCCCCCGCTTTGTTGAGGTGGTGACCGGCGGGCCGGCGCTCTATGATACGCGGGCAGCGGTGCTGTGGGATGACGATTATCTCTATATCGGTTTTTGGGTCGAGGAACCGTTTGTGACCGCGGAACTCCGCGAGCGCGATGCGATTATTTTTGCCGAAAATGACGTCGAGGTCTTCATTGATGGCGGCGACGCCTATTACGAGTTGGAAATCAATGCGCAAAATACCCTCTACGAGGTGTTCTTTATTTGGAAAGACGCCTTCCGGCGCGGCGGGCGGTTTGATGTGCCGGAATTTGATCTGTTGAGCCGCGACGTCTACACTTTTGGCGGCAACCATGACCGCTCGACGGCGCATTTTTGGCGCGGCGATCATCCTCGCGGCGTCCGTTGGGCCTTTGCCGACTGGGATTTTCCGGGGCTGAAGACGGCGGTGGCGGTCAATGGCCGCCTCAACGATGCGACCCACGTCGACCACGGCTGGACGGTGGAAATCGCCCTGCCATGGGCGGGCATGACCTGGTTGGCCAACGGCCGCCCGCTGCCTCCCCGGCCGGGTGAGGTGTGGCGTCTCCAGTTCGCCCGTTATGAAAAATTGGCCAGCTCCACGCAACATATGGGATGGGCGTGGCACCCGGTAGGATCCCAAGATAACCATCGTCCAGAGGCATTTACTCGCATCGTTTTTAGCGATCGGAGCGTGCAGGCGGCGGACCAATGAAAAGTTCGGGTGTTGCGCGTACCGAACGCCCCGGCGAAATACGGAAGGAGAGGAGAGCTCCCATGCAGGCCTTGGTCGTCTCGGCGCCGCATACGATGAATTTGCAAGAGGTCCCGCGGCCAGAGCCGCCGACGGGCTGGGCGCGCATTCAGGTAGTCATGGCCGGAATTTGTGCCACGGATTTGGCCGTGATTGCGGGGCAGGCGGGAGTATCCTTTCCGCTCATACCTGGCCACGAATGGATGGGGCTGGTGGACGCGGTAGGGAGTGCGGCCGATCAAGCGTGGGTCGGCCGACGGGTTGCGGGTGAAAATGAGGTGTCTTGCCTGGTATGTTCAGCGTGCCGTTCGGGCCACTGGCGGTGGTGCCCCCAGTATCAGCAAATCGGCTTTGGCCGCTATGGTGGGAGCTACGCGGAATACCTCGTCGCGCCCATTTACGGTCTGCATCCCTTGAGCGAAACCCTATCCGACGTCCAGGGGGCGCTATTGGAGCCGGCAGCGGTGGCCCTCGGAGTGCTTGAGCGGGCGGCACTTCGGATCGGGGAAACCCTCACCGTGATCGGAGACGGCCCAATTGGCCTCAATGTGCTCATCGTGGCGAAAGCCATGGGGGCTCGGCGCATGATCGTCGGGGGGGAACAGCCCGCCCGCCTGGCGATGGCCGAACGTCTGGGGGCGTATTGCGTGGTCCGCCATCCCCACGAGGACCTGGAAGCAGCGGTAACCGCCGCGCACGGAAGGTCCGACGTGGTCGTGGAGGCGACGGGAACGGAGTCGGGTCTGCAAACCGCGATATCCCTGGCCCGCCCGGAAGGCCGCGTGGTCTTAGCTGGCTTCGCTCACGGTGGACAGGTCGTCATCTCGCCCGATCACATCCATTTGCCGGACGTGGCCGTCATCGGCGCCGGGAACAACCCCGGCTGGATGAGTCGCGCGGCAGCCTTGGTCGAAGACGGGATCGTGCGGACCGACGGCCTGGTGACCCACCGCTACGCGCTGGCAGATTTTCAGCAAGCGTTTCGCGCGCTCGGCCAGCGTACAGACGGCCTGATCAAGGCCGTGTTTGAATGGTCGTCCGACTGAGCGGTCAGGCCGACGCAAGCGACAGGATGTGCCCGGCGGTTTGGCGAACGTGAGGCAATCTGAAACAGACAGGCGGGGAGCTGCGAATGAAGGTATGGCAGGATCGGGTGGCGTTGGTCACGGGCGCCGCCCATGGCATCGGAGCCGAGATTTGTCGTCAACTGGCCCGACAAGGCGGGCATGTTGTGGCCGTCGACCGTGACCCCAAGGTCAAGACGGTGGCGGAATCCATTCAAGCCGCTGGCGGCCGCGCGGATGGGGAGATCTTGGACCTGATGGACCCCGCAGCCATAGCGGATCTCTTCAGCACCATTGCAGAACGCATGAAACGCCTGGACATTCTGGTCAACAACGCCGCGCGGCAGACATGGGATTCCATCACCGAATTATCGTTGGAGGAATGGGATCGGGTGCAGGCGGTGTGCCTGCGCGCACCGTTCTTGACCATGAAACACGCGATTCCCCTCATGCAGCGCCAGCACGCCGGTATTATCATCAATATCGCTAGCATCCACGCCATCGTCGGCTATCACCAGAGCCCAGCTTACGACAGCGCCAAGGCGGGGTTGGTGGCGCTGACCCGGCAGGCGGCGGTCGACTATTCCGCCGACGGCATCCGTACGGTAAGCATTTCCCCGGCCTTGGTGGTGGAAAAGGCCCCGCCGGATTATCCGGAAAATGGCATGTTTCCGGTCGGCCGTGCGGGCACCCCGGCCGACATTGCCGCGCTGGTGGGCTTCTTATGTACCGACCAGGCAGGCTTTATCAACGGCACCAACCTCGTGGTCGACGGGGGACTTTCGGCGGTATCGCCGGCCGTCTACTGGCGCGAGGGAGCCCCCCGCTCCTGAGCGTGATCCGAATACCCGTGGGCAGAGTATTGTGCCATGTCGCCCCGAGTACGTCGTTCGCCTTCCGTTTCGCGTCCGTATGGTGCGAGCATCTGCTCAGCGCAGGTCTAGCCGCAGGATCCGGACCATCCTTAGCTCGGATCGTTCTCCGTGGCGGGCGCGTCCCCAAACGTCACTTTGGAATGCGGTGTGAAGCGCGGTGACGGCCAAGATTCGGAGATCCTTGACACGGGCCTCGAAGGTTGGGCAATCTTCGGTCGTCGAAGGCATGAAAGATAGCGCGTCTTGGTTGACGACGACCGAACCCAAAATGAGCGCAACGCTGCGCGGGTAAGGATTCCCTGAGCTCTCGAAAGAAGAAGCAAGGAGATCGTCAAGACGCATGATCCTGGTCACGCCAAACCGTGCGCTTTTGGCGCAGTCCAAGAAGAATAAAGATGAATTCTGGGATGAATCGTGCGACAATAGTGTCGGCAGAGGCCGCATGGAGAGGAGGAAGACCCTCGATGAAACAGCCATCAGAGGTTAAACGATATTTGGCCCATTCGGACCCATTTGTCAGAAACTTTGCCCTACGGTATTTTGAAGAAATGGCTTCGGTCGAACCGGATCTCGTGCCGCGGGTATTGGAAACGCTGCCGACCGTCGATCAGCGCGAACAGCGCCTCATGCTGTCGCAATGCCGTGATTTCACCCAAACCCCGGCCAGCATGGAGCAACTGGCGGACATCATCGTACGCGAACCGCAGCTCAGAGATCTGGCGGAATCCCTCTTTTTGTCGGCGTCTCCAATGCTCCTCGCGGCCTATTCCGAGTGCTTTTCGATGCTGTCTCATCGGGGAGGCCGAACTGCTCGACAGCGGATGCAACTGTTGAAAAAAGATAGCCGTGAGTTGCTAGAACGCTTAGAGCGGTACGCCGTACAGGGTGAACAGTCCTGGGAGTCCTCTGCCCATGCGGACGCGATGTACCTCTTGCGCGAGTTGATGGCGCGGGAAGACGCACCCGTCGATGTCCTACGATCCTGGGCGTTGGACAGGAGCCTAGTAGAGGAGGTGACCTACCGAGAAATTCTGGGCGTGGCAGCCGCCCGCTACGGACACTTTTCTGACTTGAGCGCCCTGTTCCTGGACAATTTCACGGTGGATGACGAACTGTTGAACGAGGAGACCGAACGCACGCTGACCGCACTGGCCTCGTCCGATCTGATAAAGATCATCGTCCGGCGCTATCCCGACGAGCATTGGCATGTGCGGCTGTGGATTGGCGACATCGTGGCGCGGTTTAAAGACCCCTTGTCGGAACAAGGCATTTTGGCACTGTTGGAGGACGAGTCCGACCCCGCACTGCGCCTTGACTTGGCGATGGGCCTATGCGACCTCGTCAGCCTGGATTCGATGGATGCGGTGAAGTCGGTCATCGCTGAAGATTTCCGACCGGACGTGGTGGACCTTATGGAGGCGGCGTACGCCAACCTGGTGATGCACGGAGTGCATGACCCGGAGATGGGCCGTTGGCGGATGGAGGTTCAGGCGGTGAATGATCGGATGCTAAGGTCGTTGGAAGAGTGGGATTAGGACCCTGTCATAGACCCCACCGCTGAAGCCAGGGGCCAAATGTGCAGGCGGAGATTTGGCTCCACGCAGTGTGCGTATGCATTGAGGAACCATGGCCGGGGTGCATCTTATCTTTGTGAGTCTATCATTGCTATTTCTGGTACCAACTGGGAAATAGCGGACCGGCGAGACATCCCGCAAACCGACGTTTCCAACGAGTGCCGAGGCATGGTGGTGTGTCCGTGAAGTGGACGTCCCCCATGGCTAAAGCCAGGGGTTCCTCCCAGCGACAGGTTTTCTTGAGCAGCGAACATCTGTTGGCTTGCCCGTTCCCAAAATTCGTGCTATTTCTTCCCGCATGGGGCGTGTGGAATACGCCCCCAGGTTGGCAGGCGAGGAATCCTCCCTGCACCGGATGGCTGCGGCCCATGCGAGAGGAGTGGTAGGCAATGCAGAATGCGGAATGGCCCGAAGCAGTTCAGCCCATGGTGAAGGCATTCGGAGAGCTCGTCGTCCAAGAAGCCCTCACGCTCTTGAAGCAACTGCCTGCGACCCTCAAGGCGCAGATCACCACCTTAGACGGCGTCGAAACGGTGACCCGCCAACTGACCCAGATCTTCGGTCAGACCCTCGCGCAGGGCTGGACGCGCGAGATCGTGCAGACCCAGGAGCCATCATCGCCCCCGTGTCCGAAGTGCGCGCGGACGATGCGCAAAGTCGACGACCGGGCCATCACGAAACTCGGAATGTTTGGGACGTATCAATGGTGCCGGGCGTACTATGTCTGCTCGGCGGGCCATGGGGGGCTCGCCCCGACGGATGACGTTCTCGGCCTGGGGCCGGAACGATTTACCCCCGCCGTCGCCGAGGCGGTCAGCGCGTTTGCGGTGAATCTCCCGTTTGATCAGATCCCCCCGCTCGTCAACACGTTGGTGAATCTTCCGCTCGACGGCGACACCATCCGCCGGGTGGTCGAGCGCGTTGGGGGCGTGGCGGAAGCCGCCGAACAAGCCACCATCGCCGTCTTGACGGCCGAGACCGCGCAGCTCGAGGGGGCGGAGGCCGAAGCCGCGGAGCCGATGGCCACCGAACGAGAATTCCCACCGGGAACGCCCCACCTGCCGGCTCTGGCGCCGGATGCGTTGGTCGTCAGCGTCGACGGGGCGATGGCCCCCTTTCGTGCGGGGCACGTCTATCACGAGGTCAAAGTCGGGGTCTGTCGGCCTTTGCGGCGCGTGTCCCCGACGCCGACGGCGTCGGCGGCCTCCCCCTGGGAGCCGCTGCAAGAGCCCGGCTACTGTCTCGGCGTGGAACCGCGGCCGGCGTTTTGGGCCCGCGTCCGCGCTCATGCCCTCCAGCAGGGATTAGCGTCGCCGACCTGTACCCTGGTGATCTTGCTGGGCGATGGGGCCGACTGGATTTGGCGCGATGCCGACGAGCATCTGGGGGGGCAGGGGCGCCAAATCGTCAAAATCCTGGACATCTTTCATGCTCGTGAACACCTCTGGGCCTATGGCCGGAGCTATTTTGACACCGAGATCGCGGCCAAGGCTTGGGCGGAACCGTTAAATAGCCGCTTGGAAACGGACGGGCCCGGACCGATTCTCGCCGCCATGGCCGCCCTGGAGGCGCAGCATCCCGGAGCGGACCCGGAAAAGGTCGCGGAACATCATCGCTATTTTACGAATCAAGCGGACCGGATGGATTATCCGCGCTATCGGGCGTTGGAGTTGCCCATCGGATCGGGGATCGTCGAAGGGGCGTGTAAGATTTTGGTCAAACAGCGATTGGATGCCGGCGGGATGAGGTGGAACCCGGGCGGTATCCAAAGCATCAGCACGTTGCGAGCGCTCTACCGATCGGGCCGCGAGCGCTGGCGCGCATTGTAGGCCGGGCACCCGTATGCTGCGGTGGAACGCGGTCGTGCACCCGGGGCGCCAAACGTGCCGCCCGCGGGGGCTGCAGAGGTCGCCTGGCGGGCGTCGTCGAGTCGTCGCGGGGGAGTCTTTGCACGCTGCCTGGATCACGGCAAACACATGATCCCCCTCACCCAGGTTCGCGTAAGCATGTCTTTCTGCCCTTCTCTCCTGGTGTGTGATTTTCCCGACATCCTGCAGCATCCGCTCAATCCAGGACGTAAGCAATTTTACATGCACACAGAAGATCGCTGCCACAAATTTAAGCTGCACCCCATGGCCCACACCCACCCACCTCGTCGTGGGGGGCATCGGACGAAGAGCGAGCGTGGCGAGGTCTTAAACGGCTCAATGCGCCGAATCATCATCGGCTGCTGCTCGTTGGTCGCCGGGTCCCGGGATGTCTTGGCTGGGCGGAAGCGAAGCCTCCAGACTGCTTGCGGATGAGGTGGCAGGATGCAACGGCGGTTGAGGCGGCCGAACTTCCGGGGAATAGGCCATTAGCCCACCGTCGACGGAAATCTCTGCACCGCTGATAAACCCACTTAACGCGTCATCGAGCAGAAATTCGATGACGCTGGCTACATCTTCGGGACGGCCCACGCGTCCGACCGGGTAGTGGGCGATCTGCTCAGGCGATGCCTCGGATTCGATGATCAGACCGGGCAACACACTGTTGGCCCGGATCCCGTAAGCGCCGTACTCCAAGACGATCTGCCGGGTGAATCCGTTGAGCCCGGCCTTGGCCGTGTCGTAGGCGGGCGAATGCGGGTAAGCCCGGAGAGCATGGATGCTGGACACATTGACAATTGCCCCCGCGCCTTGACGCATCATCAACGGCACGCCATATTTTGCCATGAGGAACGGTGCCCGCAAACACACGTTGATCACGCGTTCCCAGACGGCGATGGGTTCGGCCACGACGTCGGCCCGTTCGCGCTGAAAGGCGGCGTTGTTGACGATGCCGTCAAGCCGCCCCCAAGCGGCATGCGCCGCCTTCACCAAGCCGGCGACAGCCTCGGGGTCAACCAGGTCAGCCACCCACCCACGGGCCCCGTCGCCCAGTGATTGGGCGACGGTCAGCACCCGGGGATCGATGTCGGTCAACGCAACGCGGTACCCATGGGAACAAAGTCGCCGCGCCGTACATTCCCCGATGCCGTGGGCGGCTCCCGTAATCAAGACGACCTTCGATGACGTTGATGACGACGCAGTATCGGCTCCCGGTGGGGTTACACGCATGCGATGCGGCCTCCAGTCCAAAACGTCAGGCAGACGGAATCTGCGTCAACCGAGTTGTTCAAATCAAGCATCAACCAGCGGTCGAGCATTACGATCCGCCAACCCGGGTGGCTTTCTAAATTACAAGGTACACGGATGGAATCCAAAATACAATGGTTCCTACGGACGTCGATGAACGGAGAGCCTTTTTCCAACGTGAATCAACATCCGGTACGGTAGCCCATCCACCTTGAAGACCGCGGTAGCGTAAAGATGTCACCGAGGGGCCTGGGAACGCGGTGTGCCACTGCGTGCTACGCCCCGCCATTGCGGCGGGGCGTAGCGCTCAACGCTATCAATCTGAATGCTGGATGTGGATGGAGGATCGGCGCTGAGGATCAACCCAGGATTCGACCGCTGGACGCTGTGCAAGCGGTGGGGGGGAGTCCGCCGCTCGGGCTTACTGGGCTCCGGGGGTCTTGGGCTTCGGTTGATGAGTTTGGTTCACTAAGGTTCCTACGTGGGTATTCCAATGCGTCTCGAGCCGATGCGCCCGTGACGCCGAGAGGTGGTGATGATCGACGGCCTTTTGCATCCTGGCCGTAAACGCCGCCTCAAGGGTCGATTCAAGGCCCGCAGTGGATTTCCCCTGCGCCGCCATGGAGGTGGCCAGAGCACTGAGGCTCTGCCCTTGACGAAGATCATTGCGCAGGGTCGACGGCGAGATGCCTAGGTATTGGGCAGCCGCCTTCCTCCACCAGGGAGCACGATGATGGGACGTATGGGGTTTTTTGGAGAATTGGCGGTTGATCAGATGGCCGACCACACGGGTGATCGCGGTTTCGCGGCGACTGGCGGCGGCACTGGACATTTTGCCGGCCTGCACCCGGGCTTGCAGGTTCGCTCCGAGTTGAGCCACCAGATCCGACTGAAAGGCGGCGGCGGATACGTTGGCGCTTTGCGCAATCTGTCCCAGGGTTTGGCCACTCCGTAGGGAATGGACGACTTGGTTCGGCTTCAGATGCAAAATCTGTACACTTAAGTGGACGATCCGGCGCCGTATTGCCTTGCCGGTGGAACGCTGGATCCTGGGTGCGCCGAGCCTTGCCTGCTCGATGCGGTGGGTGCGCTGTGAAATGGCTTGGGTACTGAGGTGATGGGCCGCGGCGTTGCGCGTCATCTGGGAAATCTCCGCCTGTTTGATGGCCTGGGTCAGCGTGGCGGGCGATATGTGCAACTGGCTCGCCACGGTTCCCCAGAAATTGGCCCGATGAGGCGCCGGGCTGTTGGTTGTTTTCGCGTAGACGCTACCCACGGTGGCGATTAGCGAAGCCGTGGCGAAAAGCGCCAACGCCGACGATTTCCAATGTTTCATCCCTGATCCTCCTCTTGGCGTGTGAAGTTTTGTTCAGGGAATAGGATAGCCTCGGCTTTTTAACAACTTGTGAAGACGGGCTGAAGAGATCATGAAGAAGCACGGGACAGCGGAATATCAAACCAAAAGGTGCTGCCCTGGCCTGGACTGGAGTTGACTCCGAGGTGCCCTCCGTGCAGGTCGACAAATTTCTTCGCAATGGCGAGGCCAAGCCCGGCACCGCCGGTGTCACGTGCGCGCGCCGGGTCTGTGCGGTAGAGGCGGTCGAACAGATGGGGAAAGTGCTTGGGGTCAATGCCAATCCCGGTATCGTGGACCTGAAACCGGACTCGGTCCCCCGAGCGTTCGATGGCCACGTCCACGCTACCCCCGCCCGGGGTGTATTTTACCGCGTTGTCAATCAGATTCCCCAAGGCTTGGGCGAGGCGATCGGGATCGCAGGCGAGCGACGGCAGTTCAGCGGCCACGGTGGCACGAAAGTCCAAACCGTGTTGCTGCGCGGCCGCCCGATACGTAGGCAACCGTTCGGCCAACCAGTCGGAAAGTTCTACCGGCCGAAGATGCAGGGCCAACTCGTCAGCATCGGCCAGGGCCAGGATTTCGAGGTCATTGACCAGTCGCACCAGGTGCCGGGTCTGACTGCGCACCAGGGTGAAGGCGTCCTGGCCCGACACCTCGACGCCGTCTTGCAAGGCTTCCAGGTAACCGGCCAGCACGCTCAGCGGCGTTCTGAGCTCGTGGGCCACATCCGCCACGAGTTGGTGCTGGCGGCGTTCGCTGGCGGACAAGGCATGGGTCATCCGGTTAAAGTCTTCGGCGAGCTCGCGGACTTCGCAGGTCCCGTCGACGGGGACCTGCACCTCGCGCTGCCCGCGGGCGACCGAGCGGGCCGCCCGGGAAAGCCGCTCCATGGGCTTGGACGCGAAGTTGCCCATCCACCAGCTGAGGCCGAGGGCAACGGCCAAGGCGATCACGGTGGCTGCGATGAGGGCACGTTCGATGGCTAGCAAAACGGGCGAAAGCCGTGGCTCGAAGCTAGGAGGATTCACCAAGGTGAGGGTGCCCAGGAATCTATGCCGCCGGCTGAACAGGGGTACCGTGACCCGGTTCTGTGCACGAAGGGTGCCAGCCGTCGGCGGGATCCGAAGCATTGCTTGCGGGCGGGCGGCGTGGATGATTAAGCCGGTGCCCAGTTGATGGGCCGTTTGCTCGGCAACCTGTTGCATCATCGGCCATCCCCCATCGTGGACGGCCCTACGCAGTTCGCGGGAGACTTGGTGGGCAATCCGTTGGTCGCGGACACGGATATAGCGTTCCAACTGATGGGCCGCCGTTTGCCGCACCGTGATGCCTATGATGGTGATCGCGGTGGTGAGGGCGATCCCGGCCGCGAAAAATAAGAGCCAGCGTAGCCGCACGCGGCCGATTAGTGTGTCCATCGGTAACCGACTCCGTAGACCGTATGGATAGGGGAAGGTGTGAGACCGAGCTTTTTTCGTACCTTGGCCACAAAGACGTCGACCGTGCGGTCCAAGGCACTACCGTCGGGACCCTGGAGAATGTCCAACAACTGGTCGCGAGTGAAAGTCTGTCCAGGATGGCGGATCAGCGTGGTGAGCAAGGTGTACTCCGAAGCCGTCAAGTCAATCGCGCGGTCGCCTACCTGCACGGTACGCGCTGCGGGATCGATGCGCACGGGGCCGGATTCCAAGATGGCGGGGGGAGGTTCACCCTGGGTGCGGCGCAGTACGGCTTGAACCCGCAATACCACCTCGGCGGGTGAAAACGGCTTGGTGATGTAATCGTCTGCGCCGGCGATAAGCCCCGTGATGCGTTCGGATTCTTGGGCCAGGGCGGTCAGCAGGATGACGGCGACTTGGGGACAGATCTGGCGAATTTCGCGGAGCACCGATAATCCGTCGAGCCCTGGGAGAAGAATATCCAGCAACACCAAATCGGGCGGGCGGGAGACGATGGCGTTCTCCGCCGATCGCCCGTCCGCATAGGTAGCCACGTCAAATCCGGCCCGAGTAAGATATGCCGCTAATAGGGCCGACAGAGCGCGTTCATCTTCCACGACCACTATGCTTGCCATAGCTGTACTATACTACAGAATCCGTCGCAGACGAGCAGGGATTGGCGACGACGCCAGGGTTGAGCCGTGCATGGCATATTGTGCGAAGTTCGCGATCTTCCGCTATTGTTTGTCTTTTATATTGGGGGTATAATTGCTTCGCATTTAGCGTTAGCGACGCTACTTCGCTCCGGATTAAGGAGGTACTCATGTCGAACGACTTTTCCCAAACTCTCGACCATGTGAACACCTATTCCCAGCCTTCCGAGCTCAAGATTACCGATATGCGTTTCGTCGATATCGGCGGCGCCCCCATGCGGTGCACGCTGATGAAGCTCTACACGAACCAAGGGTTGGTCGGATTCGGCGAGATCCGTGACGGGGCCAGCAAGCTGTATGCTTTGATGCTCAAGGGACGACTCCTCGGCGAAAACCCCTGCAACATTGACAAACTGTTTCGTCGCATCAAGCAGTTTGGTTCCCATGGCCGACAAGGTGGTGGCGTCTCGGGCGTCGAGGTGGCTTTATGGGATCTGGCCGGCAAGGCGTACGGGGTGCCCATTTGGCAAATGCTCGGCGGCAAGTTTCGCGATCGCGTGCGTATCTACGCGGATACCGACGTTCACGGCCGCCCCACGGGGGAGGCGATGGCCAAGGCGCTCAAAAATCGCATGGGCCTCGGCTATACCTATTTGAAAATGGATCTGGGGGTAAACCGGTTGCTCGATGAGCCGGGCGCGCTGTCGGCACCGCTGGGCTTTTTGGATGCCTTGCGCCAAGCTCCCCCTGGCGGCGGGACCGACGACGCGTGGCAAGCGCGACTTCGGCGAAATCGTGCGTATGATCTGGCCAATTTGGCCCATCCGTTTACCCATTTGCATCTCACCGACCGCGGACTTGACATTCTAGCCGAGGATATGGCTATCGTGCGAGCGACCATTGGCGAAGAAATTCCCTTGGCCATTGATCACATCGGTCATCTCAGCGTCGACGACGCCATCAAGATGGCCCGACGCCTGGAGCCGTATCATATCGCCTGGCTGGAAGACCCGATTCCGTGGCAGTTCACCGACCAATACGTGAAACTCTCCCGAGCCACCACCGTTCCCATCTGTACCGGAGAAGACATCTATCTTAAAGAGGGATTTCGCCCGCTCTTGCAAGCGGGCGGGGTGGCTGTGGTGCATCCCGACGTGCTCACCGTGGGCGGAATTTTGGAGTTGAAGAAAGTCGGAGATATGGCTCAAGAGTACGGGGTGTCCATGGCCGTGCATATGGCCGAAAGCCCCGTGGCGTGTTTGGCTGCGGTTCATAGCACGGCAGCCACGGAGAACTTCGTCGCCTTGGAATACCATTCTGTCGATGTGCCGTGGTGGGATGACCTGGTGGTTGGGCCGGCGCGGCCCTTGGTGCAAAACGGCTATATTACCGTCCCCGACCGCCCTGGCCTGGGGATTGACGACCTCAACGACGAGCTGCTGGCGGAACATATTCATCCGGAAATTCCTGGCCTATGGGAACCCACCGACGCGTGGGATAGGGAATGGGCCAACGATCGGCAGTGGAGCTGACGGTGCCGCGAGGGAAAAGCTCCACGAGTCGGCTGGCTCTGATTACCGACGCCGAAAACGCCTGGGGCCAGGCCATCGCCGAGGCGCTGGCCACCGCAGGCTATCGTTTGGCGCTGAATGCGCCCAGCGGCGCCATGCCGGCTGCTGGGGAACAACGCCTTGGCTTTGCTTGCCGCCTTGACCGGCGCGCTGAAGCCGAGGCCGCCTGCCAAACCATCGCAGCGCAGATGGGTCCGGTGGACGTCTTGATCCACACCGACAACGAGGTGGAGCCGGTCAGTGTGATGGAATGCGACGAGGCGACCCTTGACCGTCAGCTGGCAACCAATGTGAAAACGGCTTTTTTTGCCACGCAGGTCTTTGGAGCGGAGATGGTCCGCCGAGGACAGGGGCGAATTGTCTACGTGAGTTCCATTCACGACGAAAAACCCACGGGATCGGCGGTGGCGTATGCCATGGCCAAGGGCGCGCTGAAGATGCTAAGCCGGGAAGCCGCGCTTGCCCTCGGTCCGTCGGGCGTGCGCGTGAATTTGATTGAGATGGGGGCCATGGTCGGGGATGACCAGCGCTTCAGGAGTTCGCTGTCCGCCATATACCACGACTTGGGTGCCAAGGTACCCGTAGGAACCCTGGGGATGCCAAACGAGGTGGCATCCGTCATCGTGGCGCTGCTGACCGACGGCGGGGAATTTGTCCATGGAGCGGAAATTCGCGTAGACGGCGGCTTTTTGCTCCACTATTGAGCAAGCGGGCCAACGGATGGCGTGCGGAGAGGCCATTGCCTTGAGCTGAGGGAGGCATCGGTGGAGAGTCTACAAGGCGCGGTGGCGCTGGTCACCGGGGCGGCCACGGGCATTGGCAAGGGGATCGCGGTCACCTTGGCCCAGTGTGGGGTGATGGTGGGGATTAATCATCTGCCTGGTCAGGAGGAGGGGGCCAAGGATACCCTAGAGCGGGTCCGGGCTGCGGGTAGCGACGGCATGGTGCTGGAGGGCGACGTGCGCCGCCGAGATGAGGTCCTGGCCATGGGCGAAACGCTTCGGGGGCAGTTTGGGCACGTGGAAATTTGGGTCAACAACGCTGCCTACCAGCCCAACCACCGACTGCTCGCATATCCCGCGGACGACGTCGAACGGGTGCTGGATACCAATCTCAAAGGCTATCTGTGGGGTATCCAAGCGGCGGCTCGAATCATGCGCGATCGAGGCTATGGCCGCATCATCAACATTTCCTCCGTGCATGGCAAGCGGCCGGCCGGATTTGATCCGGTGTATGCCATGAGTAAAGGGGGGATAAAAATGCTGGTGCGCGAAGCGGCGATTGAACTGGGTCGCTATGGTATCACCGTCAACACCATCGAACCGGGGGCCGTGCACGTGGGGGGCAAGGGCAATCCGCACCTCGTGGATACCCCGCCGCCGCTGACCAACCCGGACGACTTGGCCCGGCGCCGGTTGACCTTTCCCTTGGGCCGGCCGGGGCTGGCGAAGGACATCGGCTACTTGGTGGTCATGTTGGCCCGCCCCGAGAGCGGATTTGTCAATGGTGCCGCTATTCGGGCGGATGGCGGCAGCATGCTGCTCTAGCCTCGGGCCGACGGTATCTTCCGCCCGAATCGATCAGGAATCATGGCTCGTGAGAAAGGGGCGTTCAGGATGAAGTTTCGCAACCCGGACGATGTGATCCAGCTCACTCCGCAATGGACGGGAGAACGATCGGAAGACGGCAGGCCGCGCGTTTCCGACGACATTTTGCGGCGCATGGAGCGCGTGACCACCGAGGAGGCCTGGTCTGTGCTGTCCCAGCATGGCTACCCATATCAATTCGAAGGGGGATTGAAGCGGGTGCACGCCGACCGGATTCTCGTCGGGCGTGCGGTCACCGCTGCGATGGTGCCCATGCGGCCTGACCTGCATGAATATCTCTTGGATTGGGGGCATCGCGAGGAAGGGCGGCGGGGATTTTTCAACACCTGGGTGATTGACGACCTGAACCAGGATGATGTCTTGGTCGTGGACCTGTTTGATAAGATCGTCGACGGGACCTTTTCTGGAGGCAACTTGTCGACCGCGGTGGCGTCCAAGACCGGTCGGGGCCAGATTATCTACGGAGGCATCCGCGACTTGCAGCAAATTCTTGAAATCGACCGCCTGCAAACCTATTACCGGGGAATCGATCCGACCCCGATTCGCCATGTGACGCTGACCGGCATCAACGTTCCCTGCCGAATTGGCGGCGCGATTGCTATGCCCGGCGACGTCGTCTTAGGCACGCCATCGGGTGTGCTGTTCATCCCGCCCCATCTGGCCGAAGAGTGTTGTACGCGCTCGGAAAAGACGCGCCTCAGGGACCAATTCGGATTTGATCGCATTCGCGAAGGCAAATATACGTCGGAACAGATCGATCGTCAGTGGGATCCGGAGATTGAGGCCGATTTTCGAGAATGGCTCGTCACCCACACGCCGGCTGAGCTTCGCCATTTGACCTGGGATTGAGCGGACAATGTCCGAAGCGGGAAACAGCGCGGCTTTCCATCGACCTCGCTGTGCGGCGCAGCGCGACCGCGGTGAGCCGTATTCACGTCGACACGGAAATCGCACCGATCGATCCTTTGAAATCATACTGCCCGCCACCAAGGGGTGGCGGGCAGCATATTCATGCATGCGGAAAAGGTGGGGGGAGCCGGCGGGCCGTGCTCCCTCGGCCCCCTGACCTTCCTCGCCTCCGCTCCGCGATATCGTTGAAAAAACCTTGCATTTGGGCGGCGGGCGGTGCCCCTGATCGAATGATCACGGGCGAAGCCGGGGCTGTTGTTGGAACCAAAAACCGAGATAAGGAGCCACGCTTTGCGTGGTAAGTGGGACCGAAATGCGCAGCTAAAGCGCAGACACGTATGGCCACCTATTGGGCCGAAGGAAAACGGGGAAGAGCGAGTCCGAGGTTTGACCCATGTACAAGAACAGGTCCGGGGAGATCGGCAGGTCTCGGGTGAGACCACCGGCCTGCTACAAAATCCAGCTGGCGGCCGTGCAAGGTCGCCCGTGGGAACCCGATACCGAAAACCCTCGTCACCGCCGCTGGCGACTGCCGACAGGGGGTCGCCGTTAGGTCGGTTCCAGCGATAGGGATGGCTACCCCCATCCCTCCTCGGCGTTGGACTGTTCCCCAAGGCGCGTGCCTTGAGCTGGAATTCATTAGAAGGCCGACGGGGCCACCCAAAACAGTTACTGCATGCGGACGACAAAACGAAAGGTCGCATTCTCGTCATACCACAGCGGAAAATTACTGCCCCACAGGTTGTTATGGAGGAGAAAATGCATGCCGCCTTCGAGCGGAACGAAGGTTCGATCAAACTGCAGAACGCGAGGCGCGCCAGGTGCGACCAGAGGAGCATCCAACGACTGGATGCTCATCCGCCCCTCGGGACCGCGATAGCGCAGCGATTGTCCGATGGCGTGCACATTGCGATTGCCGCCGGAAACCACCGACAATGGAGACAGCCACTCCCCGAGTTTTTCAATTTGCCATCCCTGACCATTTTCTACCGGTGGGATAAAGGAAAACCAACTGGCCTCGGGCAGACGGGTCGCATGCTTCCCAAACCAACTCAGCGTGACCTGTAGATCGTCGTCGGCATCACCCGCCTGATACCGAATCTGTACCTTCGATGGGGCTCCATAGTCGTCGATCGCTGCCGGCGGCATGTCGAGTTCGACGACCACAGCATCTTGATGCTGCACCCACTTTACCCCAGAAACGGAGGGGGCGAAAACCTGATGGTACTGAGCCATCTCCACGTCTTCCAGTCCCGGCTTGCCGAAGTCGGCCTCTGCCGTACCGTGACCACCAAGGCATGTCGGGGTGATATATTGACGCAACCAGGTCTGATAGTCTTGCGCGCTAAACGTTTCGTAACGAAAGCGTCCAAAGGGATGGTCCGTATCCGCCCAACGGTGCCCGCCAGCATCGGCCAAGTGAATCAGAGCCCCGTCTTCGCCCACCCCAACCGTAAAGTGCTTGAGCACGAAGGCGGATGCCCGCAATTCAAAGGAATCTCCGTGAGAAAAGGACTCCGGCTCCGGCTCTAGGTGCTTCCAGCGCGCTTGCACCTCGCTGACCAACGCCGGTGGCAAGCTCTTCACGGCTTGCCGAACGTACTCGCGTTGCTCATCCCACGAACTTTCCATCGTGCTGTACGCCCGGCGATCTCGGGCAACATGGCTATTCAGGTATGCATACTTTGTCGGAATGGCCGTCGCTTCCACGTCATCGTGGGTTCGCGCCTGCCTAAACTCCCGATTGGAATAATGCGAATAATCTCCCAAGTAGATCTTGCTGTCCACGCCCCAGGTATGTTCCGGAATCATCAGGAGTGCGTCGAGCAACGCGCGGTCTTCGCGGCTATCGCGGATGATCTGCCCCGTCTGCAACCATCGGTCACGCCGTCGCAGCAATTCCCGGTACTGCAACAGTTTTTTCGGATCGGATGACGCACCATGAATCCACGTGTCGCCAATTTCCTCGGAAACCACGGGCAACTGATCGCGATGCGACCACGCCACTTCGGCGAACGCATTCAACGTCGAGGCACGAATCTTTGCCTCAGGAAATTGCGCGCTCAGTTCCTGAAATCGAGTTTGGATGGAGTCGTACGTGGGGGGACCGTTGTTGTCACCGGTCATCCAAAGGGTCATCGCGACATCCGTGCCCGGCATTTGAACCGTTCCTCCATAACCGTGGCTATAATTCACCACGACTTCTGATCCGTCGTACGCTTGCCACCGAAACAGGGGAGGCACGTCAGGGGCCGTGGAACACCCGTTCACCCCAATATGCAGGAATCGGATGCGGTGCCGAGCGAGGAACGGAACGAGTGCCCGGGCATGCCCAGGAACATCAGTCATTTTGGCCGCCGTCGTGACTTTCCCAAAGCGCTCATCCAATCGTTGAGCAATGGATAAGCCGTGCTCCAAGAGGTCCGCCGTGAGTAATTCGGTGTGGGTGGTAAATGGTAGGCCGTGCCATGCCACCCAGCCTTGGGCGATGGCGTGCTCCATGCGCTGACGGTCGGCTCGCGAGGCTTCGTCCAAATAGCGGGATATCAGCCAAGACCCAGTAGTCCACACGAATTGGGCGGGGCCGTTCTCGTGAGCCAAACGTTGTGCCAAATCCAAGGCTCTAGGAATGAACTGGCTCTGATAACGCTGAACCACGTTTTGAGCCAAATCAGTGAATCCCAAATCCAGATGGGTTTTAAACACCACATGCACGAATTTCACCGAAGCCATACAGAGCCCCCCCATGTTCAATGTAGGAGTGCCAAAAAATCTTGCGGTAGTCTGTACTCGACCGTTTCCATGGGCTTTACCGATCCGTGTTCTAGGGAATGGCGCGGCCGCACTAACCCCCGAGGTTTTCCGCGCCACACCGCCATTTGCAACAACAACATGCCGACCCAGCCCAAGGCCAAAAGCCCGATTCTCCACCACTCTGCCGCCGTAACCGGGTGATGCACGCGGACCATGTAGTCCCGTCCCACGGCACTGAAAACCATCCAAGGTCCTGCCATCATCCACGATCGCCGGAACGATGGGGCATCGGTTCCCGCAGTTCGCCGCCACAACCGTTCCATGCTTTGGTCCACCCCTTTGCTGCGCGGACAGCGCCTCTTCCTCTAGATTGTCGCGAATCTAGCACACCGTGTCTAGGAGCCTTTTTATCAGGGACGCCGTAAAACTTCGCCCTTCAGGGCGGAGATATAAGGCGTTGCCGTCAGGCAAATCTCTTGCTAAAATACGCATGTTCGCTCTTTGACAACTGGATACGTTAGTGCGGTTGTCT
>JAJZZH010000125.1 GCA_021797675.1 Bacillota bacterium
AATAAGTTAGCCACAACACTTGTTGCTCCAAACATCTTATTAGACCCAGAATTATCCGAATAAACCCGTGATTCGGCTATCCTTAACTTGACACCATTGACTGCCGTCGGGCTCCGTGCCGCACGTGGTTCCCAACGTGCTCGGACCCTCGGCTCACGGCAGCGCAGCCTGGGGCGACGCCGCGGTGATTATTCCATGGACCCTTTACCTGCAATATGGCGACGTTAGCCTGTTGGAGGAACAATACGCCAGCATGCGGGCGTGGGTGGAGTTTATGCGCAACCGGGGTTTGGTCGAGACCATGAACTCCGACGGATTTCACTTCGGAGACTGGCTCGGCCTGGATTCCGCCCCGGGCAGCTATGTGGGGGCGACGCCAATTGATCTTATCGCCAATGCGTTTTTCGCCTATTCGACCGAGTTGCTGGCCAAGACTGCAGCGGTATTGGGCAAAGAGGAAGACCAACGGGAATACGAGGACCTCTACCGGCGGATTGTCGAGGCGTTTCAGAACGAGTTTATCACGCCGACCGGACGCCTAGTGTCGCCAACCCAGACCGCGTACGTCTTGGCGCTGTGGATGCGGCTGGTGAAGCCAGAACACGTGGAGCGCCTGGTCTCCGCCTTAGAGGCGTCAATTCGCGAACACGATACCCATCTGAGCACCGGTTTTGTGGGCACGCCCTACCTGTTGCATGTGCTGACTCGCTACGGTCGGATCGATACGGCCTACGACCTTCTTCTGCAAACCACGTATCCCTCCTGGCTCTATCCGTTGAGTCAAGGGGCCACCACCATCTGGGAGCACTGGGACGGCATTAAGCCAGACGGCACCTTTTGGAGTCCCGACATGAACTCATTTAACCATTACGCCTACGGAGCGGTTGGCGAGTGGCTGTACCGGGTCATGGCCGGGATTAATCCGGTCGAAGACGACCCCGGGTTCAAGAGCATCGTGATCCGGCCCACTCCGCACTCGGCCATCCGTTGGGCCAAGGCCGCCTATGATTCGCTGTACGGACAGATTCGCTCGGAATGGTGCGTTCGCGACAGCCGATTCGAGTTGGAAGTGGATATTCCGGCCAACACGACGGCACGCGTAGAATTTCCCCACCGCGCGCTGACGGGGTGGACATCCGATGCGGACGGCGTTGAGCTCCACCAGGATCCCGACGGGCCGTGGCTTGCGCTGGGATCGGGTCGCTATCGGTTTAGCTATGAAATTCCGTCCGCCGATCTGGGATAACCGCATTGCCCACAGGTCGCTTGGCGGCTACGCGCGATACCGTCGGTAGCCGCCAAGCACTCTCTTCGACGCTAGCCCCCAAGGGTCATGCCGCCGGTCAATGTGGCATGGAGCACGGGTCACGAAAATCTCCCCAGATCTAGGCCGCCTTAGGGGCGAATTCCTCAGGCCGATTGACGACGCCGGTCTGCTCGCCACAAAAACTGTCGGCTCGCATTTCACGCCGCCTATTTTCGACGTTCGCCGGCGGATTCGGGGGGACGGCGCCCGGGACGCTGGCTCCAAAAGTGCGGTCGGCTGAGGGCCGGAGTATCCAACGCGCGCGCCGATGGCAGCGAAAACCATCCGGCGTTGAGGGCGTAGATAACCAGAACCAACAAGAGTAATAACCCCGAGTTGGCATCGGTACCGAGCCCGCCCAGAACCCCGAAATCTTGACCGAACATCCAGCCGGCAAAGGTCATTGCCGCGGTGCCCCACCATCCATGTCGAGAGGGGCGGCCGAATGCCCAGTATGCGGCCAGTCCAATCCAGGCGGCAGCCAGGCCGGCATTCCAAAGCTGTGGGTAAAGTGCCAGGGACCCGGTCCACGCCTCCAGGAGCTGAGACAGCAGATGAGGCTGGGGCATCGCCGCCATGGAGTGCACATAGCTGGCGAGTGCGTGCGGTCTCCACCAACCGTCTGCCGGCAAAACTTGCAGGACACCGGCGAGCGCCCAGAATCCGGCGATGGCCCGCGCCCAGCGGTGGTGGGACCCGGGACCCCACCAGGGGCTCGATGCCGCCTGCAACAAAAGGACGGCCAGCGCCACATACAATAATGCCGGCCCAGGCGAGCCGATCAGCCAACTGGGTGCGGCTAATAATCCGCCGAGGGCCTCGCCAAAAATCCATACGACGACGCCCCAGACGATGGATGCCAACAAGCCCAGCTTTCTGAGACGACCTTGGCTGCCAAAGAGTATGAGAGCGCCCAAACTGATTTGAAGCCATGCGGCAACGACATCGCTGACGATGGGATGGAGGTCCCACCCATACATGCCAATGCGGATGACGCTGGCGAGCCATTGGGGCTGATCGTGCACCAAGGGGGTGAGGTACCCACGCCCAAAGTCCGTCGCCATCAGAGGCTGCAATTGCAGCAGTCCGTCGATGAGCCAGAGTCCGCCCAAACCCCAGGCCAGCAGTCCACGCGGACTGAGCGGTTGGCGGGAAATATGCAGGGTTTTGTGCTGCCAGCGCCAAAGGACGGTCTCGCCGACGATCGTAAGTAATAACAGGGCAATGACCAGGTTTAACGCATAAAACATCGTCAAGGGATGCACGTGGCTAGGCGGGACGGGTACCTTGGGCATCGGCATGAACATGATCTGCCCCTCCTCCCTACAATGCGGCAGCACCTACCTTCCCCCTATTATCGACCTTTAACGGCCTGTCGACCATGGTTCCAACGGACCACGGCGTCCATTTCCTGACAGTCCGCCCGGGGGAATCGCCCCATCGTTGCCCGAGCCACCAGAAGAGTCAAGTCTCACGATTCAAATCTCCTGATGATCCTCAAAAGGGCTCGCGGCGTTCCCAACCCGAGATTTGAAAGGCTTTGAGGCCAAGGTTGCATCCATTCGATGGACGAGCCGTGCGGCCGGGGATCGTGATCGGTGTGGAAGCCCCCCGGGCTCCATGAAGGACCCGAACCGTGGACGCCACGGTCCGTAGCACCGCACAGTCTTCCAGGCTGGGATAGGCGGAATGGATGCCCATCGATCCGAAGGGCATCCATTCCGCCAGTGTTTACGAGGAACTCGATCGGCAGTGGCCCATGAATTCTGGGGGGCGGAGGAAAATGGGTCAGCGACCAATGCGGTAGACTACGGTCACGTGGGCCGAGAATTGAGTCTGACCGGGCATCACCGGGGTGTGGGCGGGCTCCGCGCTCGCGAATATCTGTCCGTTCAAGGGCAAGACGACCCCCGAATTATTATTGAGCGACACGGACTTGACACCTAGGATTTTTTCGCCCAGCGGGGTCAACACCGCCTGGGCTTGGCTTTCGGCGTCCTTGATCGCCTCGGCATAAGCCTGTTGATAACCGATCGAGACATTGGTGACACTAAAAGTCACCCCATTGATTTGGTTGGCACCGGAGGCCATGGCTGCGTCGATGAGGCGGCCGACGAGGCTAATCTGATTGACGGTGACTGTAAGCGAGTCGTTGACCTGATATCCGGTAATCGGCGGGCTCGCCGTGGCCGAGCCTTGACCGTAGTTCGGGTTCACATTCAGTCCGCTGGTCTGAATGTCTTTGGCCGCGACCCCGTCGGCCTCTAAACGGTGGATAATCGCCTGGGTGATCGCGTTACTCTGCGCCATTGCCTGGGCTGCCGTCTTCGCGTTGGCGACGTCCCCTAAATTGAGTACGGCTTGGTTGGGGGTCAGGTTGACCGTAGCCTGACCCTGCACGGTAAGGGTGCTAACGGCTTGAGCTCGAGCGGTCTTGCCGGGAGCGCTCAGAAAACCGACTGCGCCCATGGCCAGTGCAACCGGAATGGCCACCGCGTACGGCAACATGTATTTCCTCATTCTTGGAGATTCCTCCCGACGTAGAATTTGGTCTGCGAAAAGTTGGTATCGTAGCAATGGACGAACGAAATCCCGAAACGTTACGACACTTGGTAAATGTATATGTTCCCCTCAGACGAAGCCGGGAAAGCGCCGCCTTTTCGGGAGGGCATGATCGGCATGCAGGGTTCTTGGGTCGTTGCATCGCGCGGGGCCAAGCATTCCAGGTCAGCCTGTCGGTGCGCGAGTAAACCGTCCCACCTGTGACGCACGTCATGATCGGGATGTGCATGCCAATTTACGCATAGTGAACGCAAGTGCGATGTGGCTCGCACCCAGGTCTCCCTGACCGCGACCTGCTCGGTAACTCGCCTGGGGAGCGCCATCCGGCGGACGACTGACGGTAGAAGGGAATCCCCAGCGTGACCCCAAAGCATGGGGACAACCGACGGTAGAAGGGAATCCCCAGCGTGACCCCAAAGCATGGGGACAACCGACGG
>JAJZZH010000051.1 GCA_021797675.1 Bacillota bacterium
CACCGGTACGGAATAATAGGCGCGCCGATGCGTAATCCAGGCCCGGTTGGTCACCCGGGCGACACTGAGGGTCGCCGTCCGCAAAGGCCGCGCGGGTAAGGGCAGCAAGTGGGGACGCGCCCCAAGGGCGGGGATTTGGGTTTGGCGTACGGTTGAAGACCACAGCCTCGCCAAACCCGAATGATTATTGGCCCCGGTCCCGGGTCCGACAGCGGTTAGCGCCGGGACGTTGGATGCCCTGAAACCATGGACAAGGGGCTTGGTCAGACCGATGACAAAATGGGTTAGCCAAAACAAATTCGGGGTGTGAACGTTGGCAATTCACGGCATAAGCACCGGCGTCCAGGATGTCCAGGTTCGCCCGCCATCCGTGGTGCGGGATATTGTCGGTGAAGTACTCACCGTCGGATTCCAGGCCCATACTGACCGTCGATTGACGGCGTCCAGGAAGGGATTGTGGGTCAACACTTTGGCGCGACTTTGCACGGTCCATGTTCGCCCGCTGTTGATCGATCGCCACAATGTGTGGCCGGAAAGATCCCAGATGATCTTGGGATTGTTCACTGGCACCGTGAAAAAGGATGCATCCACTACCGATGTCGGCTCCGGAATCCGCCGAGCGGGTTCCCAGTGCCGCCCGGCGTCCATAGACGCTATTACATGATAGGTTACCGGGAAGTCTTGAGTGAGATTCTGTCTTGCGACGAAGACCACGCCAATCGCATCGTGAAAGATGGGAACACCGACCGGTGCCCCCGCTGCAAGCGAGACGCGGGTCCACGTGCGACCGGCGTTCATGGTGTGCAGCAAGATCCGCGGATTCATTCCCACCCGCCGTGTCGTCCAGCCCATGGTGGCACTGATGAAGGCTATGGGGCCAGTAATGATTTCTGCACTCTGATTCATGCGGATCCAAGTATGGCCGCCGTTGGAGGTGTGCCAGAGTTCCATGCCAACGTAGTTCATGCCGGCCGCACTAGGATAGGCGGGTCCAAAGATCAGCCAACCATCGTTCGCATTGGCAAAATCCACTTGATGTAAAATCGGGTCATTCATCGATCTGTCGACCAAGTCGGGCAAGCGCACCTTCCACTGATGCCACTGGCGACCTCCGTTGGTGGTGGTACTTACCAACAGCACGGCGGTGCCTTGGGCGGACCGTGCAAGTTGGGTAATCGTTTTGGCTACCAAGCTACTTCCGTACCAGGTCACGGTATTGTGTGGCGGTAAGGGTGGAGAATATGACGTATTGTTGGTCGGCTCATCGAACGTCACGCCAGGCGGTGTGACGTTGGTCCATGCCCGTCCTCCATCGACCGTATGCACCAGCTGGCCCCCGAGGTGCCGGTCGATCCCCCAGCCCGCCGTCGTCGATTCCATCGTCACGCTGTTTAAATGAATGGGTGTTCCCACGCTGGTCGCCTGAACTCCCGTGGAAGCCCCGATCAAACACGCGCTCGCGACGACGCCGAGGACTCCCATCTCCCAATGCCCTCGTCGACGCCGATGCTCCATTTTATGATCACGCATGCTCGTTCCCTCCTGTACGGGTAGTTCTGATCGAATTCTCACAAGAGACGCCGAAACGCGAGACCGGGCCGTTAGGTTTCACCGGTCACGACTTTTTATGATGGAAATCGGCCAACCGATACTGCTGCAATATCATTTCCTCCCTGTAGTAGCCCAAGCATCGTGGAGTGTCTGAAATTATCTATCACCAGGTAAAACGCCATCCCCACTCTGCTGGTTACACTTTTGGAATTGTCATATTGCGGTATATCCTAACCGGACGTCAGGATTGGCTCCCAATCGCGTCCGATTAGGGTCCTAAAGCGCATTGTTTGACCGATCGCTTCGAGGGTCATAGACGCTATTCTGACATTTGGCTTGGGCCATTGCGTTGAAGCGATTTACCTCTGCAGTGAAGGTGGAGGTGTATCGGTTGGCCTCGTGAAGATCCCTGATACCCGATGTCCTCGACTTTGCGTGCTTGCTTCCTGAGCACCCGCTATGGTATCTTCAATGAGAGTGGGATTTTCCCACCGCTAGAAAAGGAGGAGCGTCCATGAGCAAACCCTTGGCGATTCGGATCGATGACAAAGGTCGTATTCAACTGCCCCAGGCCTTGCGTCACACCTTACATCTGGAACCAGGCGACGTGTGCTTTTTGGAAATGGATGCCGGCACTTTACGGGTGATTCGTGCGGACAATCCGTTTGATCTGCTCGCACGGCAGGCGATTGACGAGGCCAATCGTGGGGAAATGATTCCTTTAAGCCAACTCACTCCGACCCGAGATCCCGATGCCTCCCCATCATGATGGTCCTGCTTTCCCGTGCGGCCGCCAAAGATTTGAAAAAATTCGATCCCCCGGTGTACCAGAAGGCGTTGGACGCCCTGAACACCTGGAAACCCACCCTTTGGCAGGACATCGCCTTCAAGGGAGTTTGGACGGGGTGCGGGCATTCGGTTTTCATGCGGCAGGCGTAGCCTATCGTCTGGCCTATATTGTCGATGCCGATCGCTGCCTCGTGTTTCTTATTGGGCCCCATGAAGGCTTTTACGCCCAGGCGGCAAGACGTTTTTGAATGCATACCCCCGCGATTTCCCCAATCGACCGGGCTCAGGCATCCACCGAGTTCCTGCGCGACGTCTCGGTGGCCTTTTCGGTAGTTGGGTTTGGCGTAGGCTTGTTGGCGCTACTGCGATCGGTCATCACTTCCGCTAACTTCCGTGTCATCCCCGGACTGCGCCGAGGACTTTCGGACTGGTCCTAGGATCGCCATGGTCGGATGACCATTCCAGGTCCCTCGGGAAACGTAGGGGCTTAAATAGCGACCACTAGGGAGGCTAGGGAGCGGGTTAAGCGAGGTCCCGTAGAAGGGCAAAACGGCCCGTCGTGAGAAGGCGATTCTTCCTTAGATCCATCATCCGAGTCGATCCCCATCCTGACCGCGTTGCCACGGCCACCGCCGCCGACGGGGTGTAGCCAGGCGGTCCATCGTTTCTCGCAGGTGTTTTAATTCGTCGGCCAGGCCTTGCATGGTGACTCGCAGGGCGTGGATCTCCTCCCGCTGCCCATTGATCGTGGTATTGAGTCGTTCAACGACTTGCGCAGGATGTTCGAGATGATCGGGAGGAATAATGTCTACCGTTTGTCGTTGGACATGTCGTCCGACATTGAGCTGAGCCAAGGATTCGGGATCGATCCGCCATTGCATTTTATAGCCGACGTGTTCGCCGACGAGTTTTCCTTGTGCTAAGGAGCGTTCGATGGTCCTCGTTGTGCGACCGAGTCGGGTTGCCGCTTCTTCTTTGGTGAGCCATCCGGGATGGGCGTCTGGCATGTGGGTTCTCCTTTATCGTACGACATGTCGTACGATAACACTTCGGTACCAATCCTAGAAATCCTGCGGTTCCTCTCGCGATGCCTCGGGAGGAATCTGTTGCGCCATGCGATAGAGCGTGGCCCGACTCACTTGCGTCATCGCACAAATATCCTTGACCGTGAGATGATTGGTGTCTCGGTGGGCCAAGAGATCCAGGGCATGCACCAGGCCTGGGTGATGCGCCGTATAGGTTCGGGGGCGTCCGTGATAGACCCCCCGAGCTTTTGCGGCCACAATCCCTTCAATTTGGCGCTCGTGAATGAGATCCGCCTCAAACTCGGCAATGCCCGCTAAGACCGTAATCAGGAGTTTGCCAATCGCGGTCGACGTGTCCACCACATCTCCACCGAGATTCAGGATCACGAAGGCCACCTTTTGCTCAGTCAACCGGGCCATAGTCGTGAGGGCATCTTGGGTGCTCCGGGCAAAGCGATCCAGTTTCGTGACCACGAGAGTATCCCCGGCTTTGACGCGATCTAGGAGAGTGGCCAATTGCGTGCGAGAGAGCAGCGTCCGACCGGAACGCTTTTCTTGAAAGATCGTCTGGCAGCCGTAAGCGGTCAATTGGTCGACTTGCATCTCCAGACTTTGGGTGGTCGAGCTGACTCGCGCATAGCCGTATATCATGGGGCGGGCGATCCCTCCGCAAATTCTACAAGCATAATGAGATAAGCATACGAGACACTGGAAGCGGCGACAACCCGTACCCCACGCCATGTCTCAATTGGGTGTACCCATCTGAGACACAAGCGCAATTTCCCACGGAAGGAGGGATTCCCACGCCGGTCAATTTCCTCACCGAGGAGCAGGCGGCGCAATACGGCCAGTATGCCGGCGACCCGTCCCCGGCCCAAATCGCCCAGTATTTCTATCTGGACGATACGGATCGCCAATTCCTTCGTCCGCTCCGCG
>JAJZZH010000199.1 GCA_021797675.1 Bacillota bacterium
ACTCTGGCTCCTGCTCGATGATACCCTATTTCACAAGACGGGCCGCAAGGTCGTCGGCACGGGGCAGTATCGGGATGCGGTGGCGTCTGGCGTCAAGACGGTAACGGCCTGGGGCTTGAATATCGTGCTGTTGACCCTGTATGTGCCGTCCCCTTGGGGCGGCGAACCGTGGGCCATTCTCATTAATCTGCGGATTCATCGGAAGCCCGAGCACGAAGGCGACCCGAGAGTCACGCTGATCGACCTCGCCGAGGCGATGGTCCGCGAGGTGGCCGAGTGGTTTCCTGGGGCGCGACCAATTCTTGCAATGCTTCCTCGGGCTGAGGAAGCGCCGTCTTCATCCGGCCATACGACATGGCCTTATACTTGGGCTCGTCGGCGCGAACCTTCTATTCCTCGATCGCGCCGAGTTGCCAGCCCACCATGCCCGCTTCGACACACAGCACCAGCACCTGCGCCATCCATCCCGCAGGACCTTGACCTGCTGTTGACGAAAGGTGCTATGTTGGGGTCGCTCCAGCCGAGTCAACCAGAGAAACCCCAGGTCTTCGCGGCACGCGAGGCTAACGCGGCGCGATCTAAAGCGGTGGGTTAAGTAGCCGTATGTCAGTAATTTCGGCTATTTGCACGAACACGGACCCGATTCCCCTCCGGGTGGTGGCCCTTCGGAAGTCTCCCGCCGCCGCCGAAGCAAGTCGACGAAAGGCTCGTCAAGCCGCGAAGCGGCATGGGAATACGGTCACTCAGGCCACCTTGGAAGCGGCAGATTACGTCTTGTTGCTCACGACGTTACCCGAAACGGCCGCGTCCGCGGCCGACATTCTCGAACTATATCGTCTGAGGTGGCAAATAGAATGCGCCTTTAAACGCATCAAAAGCCTTTTGCATTTCGATCAGTTACGAGCGTTCGATCCGGACCTCGCGCAGACGTACTTGCTAGCCAAAATCCTCGGGGCGCTGTTGGTGGACTCGGTTCGGAATCCCGAACCGGCTTTTTCCCCCTACGGATATCCCCTCCGAACGGATCGTGCCCGCAATCTGGCGCTATACTCAAATGGTCTGGAGTGACCTCTGTCAAATCATCAAGGGTTGGGTGGATCTCAGGGACTGGAAGGCCCCCTCGAAGGTGGAAACGGCATCTGCATGAACGGCCCCGAAAACGGCGATATCAGTGCGATCTAGCGGGGTAAGTTAGCGCGTATGGGGTTTCCCCCCCCCCCCACCGCTCGATTCCCATGGAAACATGTGCCAGATGAAATTTTTTTCACGCAACCCCCCTATTTTTGTTTCATCTCACGAAGTTTATGTCATAAGATATTAAATGAAGCACCCATAGTGGAGAAGGTCCGCTCGATCGATTGCTGATACGTCCCATACGAACGGAATCGGACCTTCCCGGCTAGTCAGCAGAAAGAACGGATGCCAAGCCAATGAATTCGGTGGTCTATGGACCACCGAATTCATTTTTGTCGACTCCCGCAGCCGGACCCGCCGTTAGGCCAGCGGCACCGCGGCTAACGACACCAATTCCTCGAGGTAATCGGGCCATGATTGCGGACCCCGGTCGCCGGCCTCGCGGGAACGCACGGAAACCGTCCCCTGGGCCTCGTCCCGGCCTCCCACGACGAGCATGATGGGAATCTTGGCCAATTGGGCCGTCCGCACCTTATAGCCCAATTTTTGGTTGCTGCTGTCGACGGTGCTGCGCATCCCCCGTTCACGTAATGCCCCGTCAATCGCGGCGGCGTACGCCGCCTGCCCATCGGTAATGGGGATCACGCGAACCTGTTCGGGAGCCAACCATAGCGGGAAGGCGCCCGCATAATGCTCGATTAAGATGCCGAGGAACCGCTCAATCGATCCCATAATTGCGCGATGGATGATCACCGGTCGACGCAGTTTTCCCTCGGGGTCCGTATAAGTGAGGTCAAATTGGACCGGCAGTTGAAAGTCGAGTTGCACGGTGGCGCACTGCCAACGGCGACCTAGGGCATCAATCACGTGAAAATCGAGCTTGGGACCGTAAAACGCCCCATCGCCCGGATTAACCCGGTACTTGAGCCGACTCTGTTGGAGCACCGACTCCAATTCGGCTTCCGCCTTCTCCCACAGGGCAAGATCGCCCAGGTAGTCATCGGGCCGAGTCGACAATACGACGTCATACGACATCCCGAAGGCGCGGTAGACGATATCCACCAGTTCTAACACGCGCTCCATCTCCGCGCCGATCTGTTCCTCGCCGACGAAGAGGTGGGCATCGTCCTGGTGAAATCCCCGGACCCGAAAGAGTCCATGCAGGGTTCCCGATCGCTCGTAGCGAGAAAGGGGGCTATATTCCGCCAACCGCAGAGGCAAATCGCGGTACGACCGCGTCTTGGCGCCGAACAGCAAACAATGCCCCGGGCAATTCATCGGCTTCAGCCCCATCAACTGATCATCGCGGTCAATGACGAACATGTTGTCCCGATAGTGATCCCAATGCCCGGACTGTTGCCACAACCCCACCCGGTAAATCCAGGGGGTAGACACCTCCTGATACCCGTTTCGCTGCTGCAAGTCGCGCGAAAATCCCTCGAGCACGCGATACAGTTGCTGACCCTTGGGGTGCCAAGCGGGAAATCCCGGTGCATCGTCAAGAAAGCTGACGAGGTCGAGATCACGTCCTAGTTTGCGATGATCACGCCGTTTAGCCTCTTCCTGGCGTTCAAAAAACTGCTCCAACTGGCCAGGTTCGGGAAACGAGGTGCCGTAAATGCGCGTCATCATCGGGTTGGTTTCCTCACCGCGCCAATAGGCGCCGGATATGCTGGTCAGCCGAAACGCCCGGATCCGTCCCGTTGAGGGCAAATGAGGCCCGGTGCAGAGATCGATGAAGTCCCCCTGTCGATACGTCGAAATGGTTGCCGTCTCGGGCAGCCGGCGGATAATCTCCATCTTGAACGGCTCGTCGCGCTCCGAAAACAACGCCAGGGCCTGGTCGCGATCGAGTTCAACCCGCTCAATAGGCAAGTCCTCGGAGACGATTTCGGCCATTGTCCGTGCAATGCGCTCGAGGTCACTCTCCTGAAGGGGTTCAGGCAGCCAGATATCGTAATAAAACCCATCCTCTAAGGCGGGTCCCGTACCCAGGCGGGCTTTCGGCCACAGGCGCTTGACCGCCTGGGCTAACAGGTGTGCACTGGAGTGGCGAAACACGCGGCGTCCCTCATCGTCGTCAAAGGTGAGGAACTCCACTGTTCCCGCCTGCTCTAGAGGTCGCTTGAGGTCCACCACGCGCCCATCCACCTTGCACGCCACCGCGTCGTCAGGCGTTCTTTCCCAATCATACGGACGCATGCCCGGCAAGACCTCGATCGCCACTCCTTGAACGGTCAATGCTATGCGTTGGCTCATCGTGATTGCGGTACCGACTCTCCGAAGCCGGCGCCCAAAACCGCTCCCCCCTTTCTGGTCGCTCGCGACCCAAGCATCAAAGAAAAATCCTTCACAATCGGTGGGCGGATTACCCGCGGTTCCACCACCATGAAGGAAAAACACAACTCTATTGAGCGCTATCGGGCCCTCCCGCCTGGCTTGAGGTTACGCCGGACGCTCCCGGGTGGTCGGCGACGGTTCTCCCCAAGCCCTCTCCCAGCCTGCCGTAGCAGAAGGGCCCTCTCTAACAGGAGTGAGGCGTCGCTAGTCCGTTCATCGCGCATCAATCTATGCCATTCTTCTTTCCAAGCCTACACGATTTTCCCGCATTGCGCAATGGCCGGGGGAGACCTTCTCCACGGTCGCGGCACGATCGATCCCGTTCGCCGATCGAATCTTCAGTTGTCGTGAAAGTGCCCTTTGGCCACCTATCCTATGGAGCATGATACTGCGATAGCCTGGAATTGTCCATCCCTATTTCCATCAAACTCTCTATTTATTAGCTACAATCCTGCTTATTTTGCACCAACGTGTTCGATACCGAAATACCGGCTTGTCGAGTAGCCCGCAGGCGCCGTAGTTTAGGTGGACCGTCGCTCCGTTGGCCGCCCCTTTCGGTTGGCGGTGGCTCAGTACGCCACCCTGCCCGATTTCCTGCGAGTCCGGGTAGAAGGGCTGCCCTCCTCGGGCAACCCGACCCCCACGGAACCCAGCGTGCGGATTTCCCGCACTGGGCTCTTCGAAAATGGATTCACAGAATGGCGTGTTGCCGCAAAGCGGAGTAGGGGACATACAGTTTCGGCCGCTTCAGCGGAAACCGCTGAAGGATACGTTGAAACGCTTCCCAGGTGACGAGGCTCTTTTGACTACGCCGACTCAGCATC
>JAJZZH010000237.1 GCA_021797675.1 Bacillota bacterium
GCGGTCGTCCGAACGTCCCGCTGTCGGCTTCGCCGCGTACGGTCTTGGGCAGTTGGGATGGAGGAGGAAGATAAGCGTGGCCGATGTGCGCGGGAATATGATAGCGAAAGGTTCCTTCTCGAATGGTGAAGCGATCGATGATCATCCCCGGCCAAGATCCTGATTTCCTGACTTTTTAAAAAGCGGTGGGCCGCTAAGATGACGCGGTGCGGGAAAGCGGCAGATGAGGCGGCAGAGCGTCTTGAGGAATCCACCCATGGGTCGACAACCGAAGCCAGGCCCGTTCGGCATCTTGGCACCAAGCCTGCGGGGCACGCCAGTGCATGTGGGCATCTTTGGTGATGTTGCACCGGTGGCAGGCTCCGGCGAGGTTTTCCGAACGATCGGATCCGCCGAGGGAGCGGGGAATGACATGATCAAATGTGGCGCGATGCAGCTGATACACGGGGCGTGGCATACCGGCTGGGCGTCGCCAAAAGATGGGGGTTTGGCAATAGGTGCAGGCGGTTACCGTGGGGAGGGTGGAAGGATGCCAGAAGGCGCGTTGCACGTGCGGAAGATAGGTTCCTGCGGGCGGCGCGGGATCGAAAATCACGGGCACTTCGGTCCAGTGGCGTTCTTCGGCCAATACCCACGTCGTGAGGCCATCGACCAGTACCCACCACGGCGGGCGGCAAAAAGGAATGACATGAATGGGGGTGCAAATTCCGGATGTCCGTAGCACCTGGCGCTTTTTTCGGAGCGTGCGCCGAAAGGACGGAGTATCCATGGACGCGTGAAAGGCAGGTTGGATGCGAAGGGAAGTGCGGGGAACCCATACGGCTAAATGAGCCATGTCAGACACCTCTAGGACGATGATGAGAAAGAGAAATTAGCGAACAACGCGCAGACGTTACCGGTGGGAAGTTGCCATGCTTGGAAGTCCAAAGGCATGTCGATGATGAGGAAACGCCTCGCACGACACCCTGCTAAGGGGCCGTGCGGGGCGCAAGGGAAGGAAATGGACGACGAAGGAGCGTAGATGTTCGAAGGAAGCCGGTGAGAATTCGGCACGTGCGGGGGGACGATCGACCCCTGACGATGACACGCCTAGGGTTAGGGAGATGATTCCGACGGTCTATGCAGTAACTGGATGGCGTGGGTTCGAAGGGATTCTAATGCCGTGTGGGTGGAAATGCCGCCGAGAAAATCGCGAGGATGCGCGGCGGTGCGGATGAGCACGCGTTCGTGCCAGTCGTTGGGGAAGTAGGTCACATCGGGCAACGCCCAGTAAAGAAAGGTATGGGTTTGACGATGTTCGAGAAATCCATAGAGGTAATAGAGAAAGATGCCGGGATGGATCGGATGAAAATCCGGCGTGACCAGATCGGTAAACAGGGGAAGAAATTGGATGGTAAAGATCCGGAAGGTGGATGGACGTTGGGGACACGTCTGCAAGGCAGGACCGTCCCACGTGCGATAGAACTGTTCGAGTGAGATTCGACGCATCCGTGAGATCCCTCGTTTCGTGGAGGTTTGTGGATTCGGTAGGAATTGAGGCGAAGGAATGCGCGGGCGACCGCTGGCGACCTTCGGTGGGTTTCGTGCATGCGGCTACGTCTGAGCGGAAGCTGTTTGGGACGGCGGTCGCCCGGCCGTTAATTGGCCCAATCGTGGCGATACCGAGGGATCGGCTCATCGTGGGCCAAGGCATTGCGCACGGCTTGCCGAAAGGCGCGTTCTTCGTGCTGGCGATCGAATTTGCGTTTTTTCCCGAACAGGTGTCGACAATGGGTGTCGACATCGCGGAGTTGCCACGGTTCGGGATAGTTCCACGGCGCAAAGATCTGGCGGACTAAGCGAAGCCGTCGAGCCTGATGGCGGCGATGGGTGGCGCGGTGATGGGCCCGGGAATGGCGTGGCATCGAGGTACACATCCTCGTGGGGGTGATAGAGACCTGAAGGGCGGATACGGTATGGATTGGAATGATGACGACGAGGCATGGGACCGAGGCATGGGAATACGTTCGGGCCGCACGCTTGGAAACCGTGGGGACGCCCGTCATGCGAATCGACCGGCCCGACGAATGCCTGCAGATGGCGCGCCGGCGAGACCGGAGCGACAGGCTCCTTTCGTGGGTGTTTTGGCTAAGTAGTTTTAGCAACGGTTTAGCTAACTGCCCTGTCAGTAAATCTCCCTTTTGAGGGGGATTTTTAGGACCATTAGAGGAGAACGCAAAAAAATACGATCGAGGGGCAAAAGGTTGGGACCCTCCCCTCGATCGCCGATCAGAAGGTGAGCGTATGGCTGTTATATATCTCCCCATCTATCTCCCCATCAATCTTCGCCAACTCGTGGATGGCGTGCCTTTTACCCCACTGGTTTGTCCTGTGGCCGACCATCCTCTCGTTAAAAACGGAGGCTACACTCGCGAAGCGGACAATGCTGAAGGAGAACACTCGCTATGGATTCAGCGCTTTCGCTGTCAGACCTGTGGCGACAATTATAGTGCTCTGCCCTATGATTGTCGGCCGTTTACGGCCGTCACGTGGTCGACCACGCTCAATCTGGGCTGGCTTTGGCGTGCCGAACAGGGTTGGACCTGGAAGGATTGTCTCGCGTGGTTGGAACAGCGCGGCATGACTCGGCATCGTCGGACTCTTGAACGATGGGCGGCCCGTTGGCGGGCCGGATTACCCCAGGTGGTTCAACGGGCGGTGCGATGGATTGGTGTCACATGGGGCACTCGGACCCTGAAGGTCGGGCCGACGGAACAACAGACCGTGGTCGATCATTGGCGCAATCTCTGGCAACAGGTGGTGTCCCTGGTCGATCCCCATCAAGAACATACGAGTGCTAGATGGATCGGCGATAGCGTCTTGTGGGACTGGATCCCTATCACATTCTTTGCCGGGCTGTCCGATCCAGCCGGATCGACTAGGGTGTTAGATGGAGGTGAATCTCATTCCATCAACCATGATGCAGTCCCCTGAGCTCATTGCTCAGTTTCGCTATACCGTGATCGCCCCGTTGGTGACCCGGTCGCTCCAAGATGGAGAACAACGGGCCTTGGTGGCCCAACAGGCCGCCCAGGTGTGGGAATGGCCGGATGGCCACACTCGGGGCATTCACGCTCGGACGTTGCTTCGCTGGGTCGCGGCCTACCGCACCGGGGGTCTCGCTGCTTTGCAACCCCAGGGCGATACGAATCGCCCCTTACGGCAAACCAATCCCGCCGTGCTAGAGCGGGCCGTCGCCCTGCGGGCTGAAGATCCCCATCGCAGCGCCCGGATGATTATTCAGATGCTCGAATGGGCTCAAGAGATTGAACCCGGAAGTTTGGCCTATAGCACCTTAACCTATCATTTTCGTAAGGCCCAGGCGGCGGCCTATCTCGCGACGCCACCCGCCGACACCTTTCGTCGCCGTCAAGCGCCGTACTTGAATGCGGAGTGGCAAGGCGACTCCCAGATGACGCGGAGTCTGCCCCATCCGAACCATCCCGATCGACGGAAAAAAGTCTATTTGATTGCCTTCATCGACGATGCCACCCGCTATGTGGTGGGCAGCCGCTTCTTTTTTGGGCTTTGTGCCATACCTGGTTGGAAATTCCCTGTTTCTGGCAAAGGTATGATGCTCCACGTTACCGTACACAGGTTGGAAACGGTGCGCCATCGATCAGGGTATTCCTCGATCCGCAGGCATCCAAGGGTTCGAGACCCTGGCGACCGGACCCCCCGTTCACGGGCTCCCACCGCCCCGAAGGCCGCCGTAAGCGCCTATCCCCCGCCGACCGAACGAGAAGGGCTTCTCGCTTTCAGCCACGGATGGCGTCGTTTTCGGCGCAAGATGAACGGTCGGTTTGCGCATCGTTCCAACCCCATATTGCACAAATCGGACGATCGTACGCCAGGAGCCAGCGTGGACGTTCCAACCATGTATTGCAAATAGCCCTTTTTTGATGAAAATCGGCCGCGATGGGAGGAAGTGCTGAAATGGGCGATGGTCCGGCATGGGCTTCCAGAGATATTACCTGTGGACAATGGATCGATCTATGCGTCCCACTACTTGAGCCGCGTGTGTGCCGAATTGGGCGTCGACCTGCGCCATAGTCGTCCCTATCGGCCTTCCGGGAAGGGTGATGGTCAGCTGCTCGCCGTCGATGTGCGTCACGCGGCCAACGTCTTTCTTGGGCCACTTAGGATCGGGTTCGATGACCGCGATGGCCAGGTCGCCGATGACAAAGGCGCGGGTCGCATCTTTTTGGGCATAGCGATCG
>JAJZZH010000019.1 GCA_021797675.1 Bacillota bacterium
ATCTAGCCTTCAGCGCATTTCGACCGGCATGGACGAGGTCGATCGGGTGCTCGGCGGTGGGATCGTCCCCGGTGGGTTCATATTGCTCGGCGGCGATCCGGGGATTGGCAAGTCGACCTTGTTACTGCAACTGGCGGGTAGCGTTGGCCGGCGGCAGCCCGTGATTTACATTACCGCCGAGGAGTCGCTGGAACAGACCCGGATCAGGGCGAGCCGGCTGGGAGCAGAGTCCCCACAGTTGTTCGTCCTGGCCGAAGAGCGTATTCAGGCGATTGAATCGGTGCTCGCTGAAGATCAGTGGCAGCTTGCCATTGTGGATTCACTGCAAACGGTATACAACCCGGATTTGGAGTCGGCGCCCGGCAGCGTGGCCCAGGTCCGCGAGGTGGCCAGCCGTTTGATGCGGGTGGCCAAGTCGCGTTTGCCGATTTTCTTAGTGGGACACGTAAACAAGGAAGGGTCATGGCGGCCCGCGGCCTAGGGTAACCTGGGTCTAGGCACTGAGCTGTATGCATGAATGGTCGAATGCCCATTGCGCGAGAGCCCAAGCGGGCCGGCCGGATGTGCAGGAAACGAGGGAAGACCTTGGATCCTCAGAGACAACACGCTCAGCTCCTCGGGTTATGGTCCCAGGGATCGAAAGCGCTGCGAAGGTTGAATCATTTCGGGTACCTAAATGGGGCATCTCTCACCCAAACCGAACACTGGTGGAATCTCGCTCGGCGGTGGGAGGAACGGGGAATCGTCCTGCGCCTGTTGCCGGTCGTTCCGCCGGCGGGCCTCTTAATGTGGGGGGCGCTGACGGATGAGTGGTCGACGCTAGTCGAAGCGCGTGAGCTTGAGCGGTATGCGACGGCAATCTACCGCCATCCCCTGGGGATTGATTTCCGTCCTCAGGCCAGCGCCCTGACCATGACCCCGGATGGTCCGACCATCCTTTCGTTGACCCTGTGCCAGCGCCTCTCGGCGAGTTTGGTCCACACCACTGGCGCACTGTCCCGCCGACCCGGCGTCGACCTTCGGCTGGTGAACGTCGATCAAGCTTTAGAGGTTTTGGCTGCGTGGCGGCACGCGGGCGGAGCCATGTCGCGGGTAGCCCCGGCCGACTGGGCCGCCGCGGCCCGCTTGTGGCGCCATCGCGGCCAGGCGATCGTCGTGTCCGGGGATTTGGCATCCCGCTATCCGTGGATCGAAGCCACCGGCGAGGGGCGACAGCAATGGACCAGCCGAGGATGAAGACATTGTCCAAAAGCGCTAGCAGGACCGCGGGTCGTGGAACACCTAGTAGACGTGGTCTTGATGTTTGAAGGCGATCGTCAGCATGTGTTTCGCGTCCTGCGAGGAATCAAGAACCGATTTGGCTCGACCAGCGAGCTGGGGTTGTTTGCGATGGAGGGGGCCGGTCTGGTGGCGGTGGAGGACCCGTCTCGCGCCCTGCTTGAAGAGCGCCCGCAGGGCGGGACCGGGTCGGTGGTCGTGGCGACCGTCGAGGGAACGCGGCCGCTCTTGGTTGAGGTGCAGGCTCTCTTGGCGCGAGCCTATGGGAACCCGCGGCGCGTGGTGTCGGGAATGGACCCGCAGCGGGTGGCGCTGGTCTTGGCGGTCCTGGAACGACACCTGGGATTTCGGTTGGCGGATATGGATGCCTATTTTAAGTTGACCGGCGGAGTTACGGTCGAGGACCCAGCCATTGACCTGGGAATTGCCTTGGCCGCGGTTTCCACGCTGAGCGGGCGCGCGATCCCCGGGGACGTCGTGGCCTTGGGTGAAATTGGCCTGACGGGCGAGGTGCGTCGGGTAGGGCGGGTGGCCGAACGCCTGCAAGAGGCGGCCAACCTCGGGTTTCGGCGGGCGCTGACACCGTTGCCGACGGCTTCCGAAGCGGCGCTGACGGTGTCGGTGGAAGTAGAAGGTGTCCGCCGGGTTGAGGACGCCGTGCGGATTTTGAACCTGAGCCCCGACAACCCTTGAGCGGAGATGGCCGGGCTCGCGTCGGACCGGCATTCGGGACCTTTGAGGTCCAGGACGGAACCCCTTGGGCTTGGGATGGCCCGGTGCCGGCTGGGGGCGGGGACCGATGTGATCTGGTCGTGGCTGGGCTCGATCGGGTCACCGGAGGTGCCGCCCCAGAGGCGAGAAGGGAGATGGGCGCGACGGGGCAACCGGCGCGTTGTCCACCTGCCTATACGGAGGGCGCCGCCGGCGTTTGGCGACGGCACCTACGCGTTGCCCCGTCGTCCCCGGAACGCGGGTGACGCTGACGATGGTGCCGTGCTTGGCCAAGCGGGTGGGGACCGCAAGCATCAAGGGAAGCGTCGAAAACTTTTTATGGGACGCACGGATTCCAGGCAGCGCCGAACTAACAAGATTTTTCAATTTTTTCATCGACTGGATGATATGATAAGATCTCTGTGGGGCCGGAAAGAAATTGGTTTTGCAATCCTAAAAAAGTTATTTTATTCCGTGCCCCAGGGAAGACTAAGTGCGAGTCGGTTGGATGCAAGTGGCCGACGACCGCGTCAAAACAGGGGGGGTGACGAGATGGACAGGACAGTACGGCAGGTGTTGATCTTGGCGGGGGCGCTTTTGGGGCTGCTGACCGTTTTCCAGAATCATGCGACTTTGGAGACCTGGCCCGTATTGGCGTCGCTTGGTCCGCACAGCAGTGGCGTGCTCTTGACCGCTGGTGTGGTGGGGGGCGGGATCGTGGGATTTGTGGTAGGGCCGGTCATAATTCGATGGGCGAGCCGCTTGATTTCATGGGGAGAAGGACGGCTTCAGCGTACCCCACCGCAAGATCTCTTGTCCGGTGCCATCGGTCTCATCGTAGGGTTGGTGATCGCGTTTTTTATCGGTGCCCCTTTAGGGGGCCTGGGAATTTTCGGGGCCCTGCTCAGAGTGGCGATTTCCATTGCCTGCGGATACGTGGGGGTATCCGTTTCGCTGCGAAAAAAAGAAGAGTTCCTGCGACCGCAGAACTGGTTGGCTCGCGTGAAACATCGCAGTTCGACTCCAGATGCCAAGCCGAAGATCTTGGACACATCAGTGATCATCGACGGGCGAATCGCAGATATTTGTCAGACGGGATTCTTGGAGGGTCCTTTGGTGATCCCCGGCTTTGTGCTCGAAGAGCTGCGCCACATTGCCGACTCGGCCGACGTCTTGAAGCGCAACCGGGGGCGGCGGGGACTTGATATTCTCAACCGCATCCAAAAGGAACTGCATATGCCGGTGCAGGTCTACGAGCGGGAAGTGGATCCGAATTTGGAGGTAGACTCCAAACTGTTGAAACTAGCCAAGCTGATGGAGGGCAAGGTGGTCACCAACGACTTCAACCTGAACAAGGTGGCCGAATTGCAGGGAGTTCCGGTGCTCAATATCAATGAGCTGGCCAACGCGGTGAAACCGGTGGTGTTGCCGGGAGAAGAGATGGTCGTACGCGTCATCAAAGACGGCAAGGAAGTGGGCCAAGGGATTGGTTACCTGGACGACGGCACCATGATTGTGGTCGACGGTGGCCGCAAGTTTATCGGCGTCACGGTGCAGGTGGTCGTTACCTCCGTCTTGCAAACCGCGGCCGGCAGGATGATTTTCGCGAAATTGAAGCCGCAATCTGTAGGGTTGGATGTGAGCGAGGCGCGCTGACTAAGCGCAGTGCGGTGAGACGGAACGATGCCAGGCGGGATCGCAGCGGCGGTCCCGCCCGGTTTTTGACTGGCCCAAAGGGAGCCGTATGGGATCGAGCCTGCCGCGAGCAGGTTGGGGATGACGGCGGACCGTGCTATACTCCCCAAAAAAGGACTCGCGGCGGTGAGAACCATTATGGCAGAAGACGCCGCTCCTTGGAAGAAGATGGCAGAATGTGGCCTCATCAACGCTTGGAGGAACGTCTTGTTGAACGGCTGTTGGAGCGGCTTGAGCCGCGGTTGCAACACGTGTTGAATGATTTTCTGGCGTCTGCCGGAGGCCATCAGTTGCTGGCAGAGGCAATTTCTGACGTCGTGGCTGACTTTGCCGTGGTGCCTAGCGACAGCGTAGCGTTAAGCATGGCCGAACAGATTGTGTTGAGCGTGTCTCAACGTTTGGCGAATCGTCCCTTATTCCTGCAGGCGCTCAGAAGCATTGTGGAACAACAGACGAATGCGTCATAGACCCCACGGCTAAAGCCGGGGGCTTGTCGGGATGCATTCCCGAGAGTCTCTAGCTTTCGCCGGAAAGCCCGCAAGGGCGCTATGACCAGCCTTAGC
>JAJZZH010000124.1 GCA_021797675.1 Bacillota bacterium
TAATGCAAAACGAACCGTCAAAAAACTCTTGGCCCTATCGGGCCATGGGCTTATATCCCCATGCCTAAAGGCAGGGGCTTTACGCCCTGTTTTGGTAACCTTCCGAGGCCGGCCGGCGTTATGTCTTTGATCAACTACTACCGAGGTGGAATGATGCATGATACGAACGACTTTGATCGCTTTGGGAATGGCGGTGACGGCAGCTGGGTTGATGGGTTTCACCGGGCAGGAGTCGGTCCCCACGACGGCCATCCCACGGGTCCCTATCCCGCTTGCGTTCAGTGAGGGCATTTTACTGCGGCAACAGGCAGTACCGGTCAAATTGCCGGAAACGGTCGGCTTCTTCAACAACCGCGGGGAGCTGGGCATCATCGCCAAAGACGCCGCCCCAGAGCTTTCGTTGGACCTCCTTGATTTGGCACATTATCACTCCCGGAGCGCGTCAACCGTTTCGTCGTTCCCGCCGTCGATCACGAAACCCGGCTTTTTCGCCATGATTACCGATGGGGCAACCAGTTTGGCGTACCAGTTTCCCCTCATAGGCGAGCACTCGACCACCGCCAATGGCTTCGCGTTCATAGGGACGCCAACGAAATACGTCGACTTGCCTCGCAGTTCCTCCCAGGTGTGCCTGTCGTCTGGGGTGATGGGCTCCTGGTACTTTGGGGGGAAGGGGGCCTTCGGGTACCCTTCCTCGTATCTATTGGTATGGCACAAAGGCCCGGCGACCTATGCGGTATGGGCCCAAGCACCCTACGGCGCCTTGAATAGCATCGCCCTGACGGTCTTGGCCCTGGCCCGCAGTATGGCGACGGCTCCGGTGATCACCAAGGTCGAGCGCGCGAGTCTGTCTGGCCGCTATTTCAACAATGTGGGGGCTTCTGGCAACCATGCCGGCACTCTGGTGCGACAAACGCTGTCGCTGGCTCCGCTGGGAACTCCCGGGTATCGTCGCAAAGACGGGGTAGATTATAAGATCCAGCGCCAATCGACGCCTGTGGCGGTCACCGCCCCGCCGCATTACACTTCGAGCCCTGCGCATCCGTTTCCCGGATTAGCCCCGGTGCTGGGGGCGCTTGACGCCTTCCAGACGATTCCGGTACGCCTTCCAACGATCACCCCTTATCTTTCGAAACCGGTGTGGCCCCGTCTCTCCTATCGCGTCGACGCCCGGGGCTATTTTATTAACATGCGCACCGCGAATGCCAAGGTGCCTCCCAACACTCCCTATGCCGTGAGTCCAGCGGGACTATCCGGTTGGCAAGGCACCGTTGGCGGCGGAAACCTGGTTCAACGCGCGAACTACGACTATGTCTCGGCGGATGGCCCGACCACGGCGCCTACCGTCTCGATGGCCCAATTCTTGCAACCATCGTGGATTTCGCGGCATGACGACCAGGGGATCTATCGTGGGTGGGTGATCTTGCCCGATGGCGTGCTGGCGTTGGTGCTCTCGGCGTTGGCGGGGGACGGGGACCACACCTTTGTCGAGTTTCACGTGAACGGTATCCCGTACGGGGTCGGTGATTATCACTATATTAATCAAGCGGTGGAAATGGCCGCGAGCATGAGGGTCACGCCGAAATACACGCTATCGAACCGCGGTGGAATCCGCTGAGTACCAAGCGTTGTCTCCCCGGTCGGGCCGGCATAACCTACAGCATCTGCCCGTCAAAGCCATTTTCCTGCACCCTTTGGACCATCGGGCTCGCGAAATTCTCACCGCCCCCCAAAGCAGCCAACGTCGTTGTCGAGTAGCCCGCAGGCGCCGTAGTTTAGGTGGACTGTCGCTCGGTTTCCGTCTCTTTCGATTGACGGTGCCTCAGTACGCCACCTTGCCCGAATTCCTGCGAGTCCGGGTAGAAGGGCTGCCCTCCTCGGGCAACCCGACCCCCACGGAACCCAGCGTGCGGATTTCCCGCACTGGGCTCTTCAGCGATAGATTTACTGAATGACTAGATGAGGTAACCGCGCCTCCTCGGGAATGTACACCGTGAGGCGACCGATAGGCAAGCGTGAAGAGCATCCATGAAGGCCGCGATGTTCCCACCCGCTTGCTCAGCTATGAGTTCTAAGGCCGGCATGGCAAGGAACTCCTTCCATTGAATGAAGGCCTTAACCTCCCATTGAAGAGAGGGCCCTGAGGCCTTAGAACTCGTCTATGACTGCTGGCCGCATGCCGGCGTAATCGCCGTCAACCCTCGCGGCGCGGCCAAGTGACACCCGATGTCATGGGATTTCCGAATAGCGCAAAAAGCTCAACCTTGTTCAGCCTGTGCCCGGTATCTCGTCAGCCACTCCCTCAATCCGCCAGATGGCACTTTACCCAATGCTCTGGGTCGATCGCCCGCAAAGTGGGCACTTCTTGCGAGCAGCGGTCAACCGCTAATGGGCAACGGCTATGAAACGCGCATCCGACAGGTGGGGCAAACGGGGATGGCATTTCGCCTACCGGTGCCGTCAAAGGCTGGAGAGGGGCTCCGGGGGCCGGAACGCGCAGAATCGAATCAATTAACAACCGCGTATACGGATGGCTCGGCCGGCGAAACAGCGCCTCCACCGGCGCAGTTTCCACCACCTCGCCCAAATAGATCACGACCACGGTGTCACTCAGGTATTCTACCACGGCCAAATTGTGCGAAATGAATAGATACGAGAGCCCCAAGTCGTCTTGCAGCGTTTTCAGCAACTGGATTATCTGTAGCTGAATCGATACATCCAAAGCGGATACCGGCTCGTCACATACCACCAGTGCGGGATTCACTGCCAGCGACCGCGCTATCCCCACCCGCTGCAGCTGACCTCCGGATAATTCGAAGGGGTAGGCGGTGCCAATGCTGGATGGCAGACCTACCCGCTCCCACAGCATTTCAACCCGCGACCACCGTTCCTTTGGGGTGCCCAGACGATGAATAGCCATCGCGTCGTAGACTGCCGCACCCACGGTCATCCGCGGGCTTAGCGAGGCTTGGGGGTCTTGAAAGATGATTTGCATCGCATGGCGCAGCGGGCGCATCGCCCTGGCACTCATCTGGCTCAGGTCGTGGCCCTGAAACACCGACCGCCCACCGGTTGCCGGCAGAAGTCCAATGGCCAGCCGACCGACGGTCGATTTTCCCGATCCGCTCTCGCCCACTAACCCCACCGTTCGGCCCGCCGGCACCGTCAACGATACCCGGCGCACAGCATGGAGTACACGGCGGTTGACGACAAAATCCTTAGAAATGTCCTGAACACTTAATATGGGCGCCTCACCCGACATGATCCAGCACCTCCTCGGCTCGGTGACAGGCGACCTGGTGACCCGCGCTGAGCGTCCGTAACTGCGGCAATTCCTCGGCACACTGCGGCACAGCAAACGGGCAGCGGGGGGCAAAGGTACACGCCGTCGGCGGCGCGGTAAGCGTTGGGGGCGATCCAGCAATCGGGGTCAGGGAGCGTCCGCGGCTCCCGATCTCCAGAATGGACCCTTTCAGGCCGCGCGTGTAGGGATGCGCGGGGCGCGCCAGGAAATCCGTCACGGCGGCGCTTTCCACCACGCGTCCGGCATAAAGCACCAAGATGCGGTCGCAAAAATTGGTTGCGACGCCAAAGTCATGGGTAATCATGACAACGCTCATTCGACGGCGGGACCGAAGCGCCTGCAGCACGGACAAAATCTGCATCTGCACGGTGACGTCGAGCGCCGTGGTGGGCTCGTCCGCGATGAGCAATTCTGGCTCGCAGGCAATCGCTACCGCCAACATAATCCGCTGCCGCATCCCGCCGGAAAATTCATGGGGATACGCACGAAAACGCGCCGCCCCGTCGGGAATGCCCACCTCCCGGAACAGGTCCAGGGTACGCCGAAACGCCGCTTGGGGCGGCGCGTACTGATGGGCCAGCATCGCCTCCATCACCTGATCGCCCACCCGCATGACGGGATTGAGGCTGGTCATGGGATCCTGAAAGACGACCCCGATGTCCCGTCCGCGCACATCTTCCAGCTGTCGTCGGCTGAGTCGGGTAAGATCCCAGGACTTGAACTGGGCTTGCGCCACCCGGACGGTGACCCGACCGCGCACCAGCCCCAGAAGCGAAAGCATGGTGACCGACTTGCCGGAACCGCTTTCGCCGACCACGCCCACCGCTTCGCCGGGCAATACGGTGAAACTCACGCCGTTGACGGCATAGATGGTCTCGGTTCCCCGCCGAAAGTATGTGTGCAGCGCGTCGATGGTTAACAGCGGCGGATCGGCCACGCTAATAGCCCCCCTTCGGATTGAGCGCCTCTTGCAGCCCGTCGGCCACGAACAAAAACGACAACAAGGTTACTGCAAAAATCCCCGCCGGCCAATACAAGAGCCACGGATAGCCCAGGATATTCCCACCCGCCGCGGCAATCATATTGCCGAAACTCGGCAGCGGTGGGTTGAGGCCCATGCCCACCACGCTGAGTGCGGCCTGCACGGTCAGATCGCCGGGAATTCCGAAGGCCAGCGCAATCAGCATATTGCTGACCACATTGGGAAAGAGATAGCGGGCGGCGACATGCAGGGGCGATGCCCCTAGCGCGCGGGCCGCTTCGACCATCTCGCCATCACGCATACCTAACACCAGCCCGCGAATGAGGCGCGCGTAGCCGGCCCAACCCGTAACCGCCAGGGCAAAAATAATCGGCCCCATCCCACGGCCAAACTTGGTCACCAGAATCAGGTCCAGGAAATAGGCCGGAAAGGCAAAGAAGAAATCGACGATCCGCATCAGCGACGCGTCGACCCATCCGCCCTGTAATCCTGCCCATAATCCCAACACGGTTCCCACGGCAAACGCGGCCAGCGACGCAAAGATGGCAATCTCGAGGGCAAACCGGATGCTAAACAAAATCTCGCTAAACATATCGTGGCCGAGACTGTCCGTCCCCATTGGATAGGCCCAAGTGGGGGGATGGTTCGCCATCAAATAATTCGTTTGCGCATAACCATGCGGTGCCACCCAGGGGCCAATGATCCCCAACAGAAAAAATACCAAGACCCAGACCAATCCCACCACGGCCAGCGGATTGGCCCGATAACGGGCCCACGCCCGCCGAGCGGCGGACGTTCTCGCTGATGCCGCCCTGCCTGCCGCCGCCGCCCCCATCGCGGGAACCATCATGCCCATCACCTCCCATCTTACGGTTGCATTGCCGTGATCACGACCGTTCAGCCCGCAACTTTCCACGGCTACGCGGGGTCCTGCAACCCGGACCTCTCGATGCTGTTCACCCGTGGCGCCAGGGTTATTCCAGACGAACTCGGGGATTCATCAGGGCGTAGCTCAGATCGACTAACAGGTTCATCCCCATGACCATGAGGCAGAGGAGGAATACTGAGGTGATGGCGAGCGGAATATCGTCGTCGACAAATGCACCGGAAAGCAAGGTACCCAAGCCGGGAATGGAAAAAATGTTTTCGACCCATACCGTGCTGACCACCGTAAAGGCGAACGACGGCCCGATGACGGTGACCAAGGCGGTCAAGGAATTGCGCACGGCATGGCGCCAAACTACGCTCCGATACGGCACTCCCTTAGCTTCGGCCGTCCGAATGTAGTCCTGGCGCAGCGACTCGATCAGGCTTCCCCGCATATAGCGCGTCACCACACCCACATTGCCGGCCGCCAGGCATACAATGGGCAGGACGACGTTGGCCGGCGTGCCCCAGCCATTGACCGGCACCAAGCCCGGCATCCACACCCCAAACACGAGGACCAAGATCACGGCCAACACAAACGAGGGAAGGGCCTGCCCGGCCATCGAGAGGGTGGTCAGCACGGAGTCGACCCACGTATTGCGGCGAAGAGCGGCGACGACTCCCAGGGGAAATCCGACCATCAATGCCAGTACGATGGAGCCGAGGGCAAGTCCCGCGCTGATGGGAAAGGCGGTGCGCAATTGCTCCATGATGGGCACCGAGGGGTTTTCGAAAGAATTGCCAAAGTTAAAGCTGAGCGAATGCCAAACATACTCCAGCACCTGACGCCAAAGCGGAAGGTTGAGTCCGTAGCGGTCGCGAAACATTTGCATATAGGACGCATAGAGGTGGGCGTTTTCCATTCTTAGCGTGCCCATTGCGCTGGCCAAGTTGGCAGAACTAAAGAACGAGCCCGGAGCATAATGCATCAGGATAAACGACAAGGCGAGGACGGCGCTAATCGTTCCTAAGATCGACACCAGCCGTTTCAAAATGTACCGGAACACGCCCATAATATCCCTCCCCCCAACGACTTAGCGGCCCAGTGGACGGCGGACCGAGCGCCAAACCCTCTCGTCCGCCGCCACCCGCTCTCCCTGGGTCTCCCTCAATCGAATCGCCTACTTGGTGGATAGGGTTCCGAACTGCCAAAATCCGCCAAATGCATAGGGATTGACCTGAACATGGTGCAGGTAAGGCTTTTCCAGATAAAACGCCTCCGCACTGTACAGGGGAATCGCGTAGGCCTGGTCCATCATGAAATTGTTCATCTTATCCGCCAGGGCGATTTCCTGTTTGGACGACGCCGTGGCAAACTCTTCCGAATTCCACTGTTCGGCATGAAGAATGTTGGCCGGCATGTTCTTCCACATATAAACCTGCCCCTGCAGACCGATTCCCGCCAAGCCGTCCCCGGCATTGTAGTTGCCCACGAACTTCCATGCGTTAACCCAGGCCTGGTGCTTTTCAGCTGGGGTCTTCGCCTTGTTCCAGGCTGCCACATACCCGTTCCACAATTGCTGGTTGGTCGGCGCGCCGGGAGAGACCAGCGTGATGCTAAACGCCTTGGGCTGTCGCGCGATCCACGCGTTGAGCCATGCAATGTCGGCCTTGGCCGACTTCACCAATGGAGCCCAGTCGGCAAAGCGGACGCCGAGCCGCGGATTGGTGGGGTCTCCCCACATTTGCACATCGTGGTGATCGTAGGTCTGAAAGTAATAGTTGGCGATATGACCCCGATACCAAGCTGGCCCCAGTTCTCCCGCCTGCATTAAGTCCTGGTTGGATTTCAGCAACAGCGTGCTCGCCCCCACCCAGTTGGCACCTCCGGTGACAATCGTGTAGCCGGGTTTGATGTTGGGAGTCAGACCCTGCCAATTCACATAGTTGTCAATGGTGGGCGCGAGTTGGTCAATCTGGAAGGTAATCCCCAGGTTCTGCTTCATTTCTTGTTTGATGGCCTCGGCCACCCCTACCGCCATGGGATTGGAAGCCATGGTCGGCGTGTCGAGATACAGCGTGGGAAAGCCCTTACCATTCGGATATCCCGCTTTGGCCAGCAATTGGCGCGCCTTAGCCACGTTATAGGCCAAGGGGTGCTGTCCTTGATCGGTGGGCCACCCGGGAAAGCCGAAAATGGCCGAGGGCCGACCCATGCCGTTCAGCACCGACTTCACCAGCGGGGTGCGGTTGATGGCCATCGAGATTGCCTGGCGGACGATGGCGCGGTCCAACGGAGACCGCATTGTCGACTTGTTCCATTCCAGAAAGGTGACCGAGGTTAGCGCCGCCTTATGGAGGTCAGCTTTCAGGGCAGGGTGTTGCCGCACATACTGATAGTCCGAAGGTGAGGCGACAATGGCGGCGTCAATCCGGTTGGCCAGAAAATCCTCCACCGGAACGCTCGGAGTCGGAACCAGCGTCACCGTCTTAAGATTGCCCGCTGGGAGTTGGCCTGGCACAGCTCGATAGTACCGGTTGCGAACCAACGTGATTTGCCCGTTTAACACCCACGAGGAAGGCACCAAGGGTCCGTTGCCCACGAAATATTTGGGAAGATCCCAGCTCTTGGGATGCGCTTGCATCACGGGTGGGTAAAGCGGCATGGATCCGGCAATCGCTAAATCCCCCAAGATATTGTGGGGAAAGGCCAAAGTAACCCGCAATTCATAGGGGTTGATGACCTTGACCCCCACATCCTTGGCGGGCAGCGCCCCGTTATGGTATTCGCCCGCATTAAGCAAATATCCGGCAATGCTTGCCCACATCGCCGAGGTCGTGTTGGCCGGCGAAGCTGTCCTGAGCCAGGAATAGGCAAAGTCCTCCGCCGTGACCGGCTGGCCGTTTGACCACTTTAGGTGGTGGTGCAGATAGAACGTCCACACCTGACCTCCGTCAGCAACCGTCCAGCGCTTGGCCACCACCGGAATAATTTGGTTGTTGGCGTTGTATCCTGTGAGGCCTTCCAGCACCGTCCCCTGATCCAGCACATCCTGGCCCCCCCATTGCGAGGGATCGAACGTAGATACTCCCGGCCCCGGCAAGATTACCCCCGCCGAATGACCGGAACTGGCAATCGGGACCATCCCCATCGCCAACCCGGTAGTAGCCGTCACGGCCAAGCCCACGATGAACGCCCGCATGGTCGTTATCCGACTCGAATTCGTCACCACAAACCCTCCCTATTAGACCATTTTGCCGTCATTGCATACGATGTGCGTCTTGTACGGTATTGCTCGACATGATGCGCAAGGCCCTCCTGCCGTGTGGGCCGAGAGCCTGCACGCAAGGCGGCATGATTCAATTGACTGCAATGCGCATCTCACCACGGTACGCTCCGTCCGCACCAGGGCCACCTGGCACCGACGATGTTCCTCGTCGTTTAGTCGATGGCATAGATGATTGTGCATACCTCATATCGGATATCGAAACATCGTTATTATACTGCCGGTAAAATCTCGCTGTAAATATACTTGACGTGATATTCCGGGTTATCCCTAAATTTTTTTGATTATAGTATTCTCTGGGTTATAGCAATTCGATGCCTTCGTGGACAAAAATAGTTCCTGCGCAAACCCGATGATGACGTGGATTAGCTTCCTGGCCGCCCATCCGGCGGATCAGCAGTCATATCAATTGAATGGATGAAACCCCGGCGCCAGAACTGACCCGCCGGGCCACGCGCAAAAAGTCGGCTCCCTAGCGGGAGCCGACCAAAATTCCGCAATTCATCCGCGGCTCACAGTTTCTCCGGATACAACAGCGCGTAAAACAAGTACACCAGGGAGAGCAATCCCACGATGCCACCAATCAGCATCTCGGCCATTTAGCGCTCGCCCCCTCCCTTGGTCTGCGACGTCTTCAATAGACGTTCGCAGTAATAGATGTACCACTCGCAGCCGACAAAAAACAAGACGACGGTCCCAATCGAAGCAATATCCAGCATTGCCCTCTGCCCCTTTCCTTGGTGTCGGCCCTAAAGTCTAGACATGGTGACGATGGCGCCATGCCAACAGCGATAGATTCATCTCGAGGACGTTGACATGCGGGCTGCCGTAAAGCCCCAAAAATCTCCCGCGCACATGTTCTGCCACAATGTGCCGAACCGCCGACAGCGGCATATGGTTGACCCGGGCGACCCTGGGTGCCTGCAAATAGGCGGCCGCCGGGCTAATATCGGGATCGAGCCCACTGTCGGAGCTCTCTACCATCGACGGGGGCACTTGACTCACTTTGACTCCCGGGTTGTCTTTCAAAAACGTCGCCACGTTAGTCTTGACTTCCTTCAGTAGCGCGGGGTTGGTGGGACCATAGTTGCTCGCCGCCGACGCCGCGGCATCATAAGATGCTGCCGACGGTCGGCTGTCGAACCAACGGGCACCCGTAAAGCTCTGCCCAATCATGCGGGCGCCGATGATCTGACCATGGCGCCGAATCAGACTCCCGTTGGCCTGAGCCGGGAACAGCAGTTGGGCCAGGCCGGTTACGGTCAGCGAATAGACGCCGGCAATTAACACCATGAAAATCACTAAGAGCCGAATCGCCGTCCCCAGGTGCTTTATCATCCTGAGATTCCTCCTTTCTCTTCTGCCCTGCCGCTGTCGGCTAGGGATGCAAAGAAACCAAGTGCAGAGCCGTTACTCCCAAGTCAATCAGCTTAATCCCAACGAACGGCAGGGCGAGTCCACCCAACCCATAAACAAACAAATTGTTGCGCAAAATCACGGCTGCGCCAACCGGCCGGTAGCGCACGCCGCGCAACGCAAGCGGAATCAGCAGGGGAATAATAATCGCGTTGAAGATCACGGCCGATAGCACCGCGCTCTCGGGAGAGGTTAGGTGCATGATGTTCAACGCGCCTAGGCCAGGAAACACGGTGACAAACATCGCCGGAATAATGGCAAAATACTTGGCCACGTCATTGGCGACCGAAAAGGTCGTCATGGCTCCCCGGGTAATCAGGATCTGCTTACCAATCTCGACAATATCCAGCAGCTTGGTGGGACTGGAGTCCAGGTCGACCATATTGCCCGCTTCGCGCGCCGCCTGGGTGCCGGAATTCATCGCCACCGCGACGTCGGCCTGGGCCAGCGCCGGTGAATCGTTGGTCCCGTCCCCCACCATTCCTACCAGATAGCCCTCGGCCTGTTCCTGCTTAATGTAGGCGAGTTTGGTTTCCGGCGTAGCCTGGGCCAAGAAATCGTCGACCCCCACCTCTTGGGCGATGGTCTCTGCGGTAACCGGGTTATCTCCCGTGATCATCACCGTCTTAATGCCGGCGTCGCGCAGCGCCTGCAAGCGCTCGCGAATGCCGGGCTTGACAATGTCTTTGAGATAAATGACTCCCAAGATCCGGTCGCCTTCAGCGACCACCAGTGGCGTTCCGCCTAGCCGGCCGATGCGGGTTACCTCGCGGTCCATCTCCGGCGGCAGGCTGCCCCCCTGCTCCTTGACAAAGGCGGGTACCGACTTGCTGGATCCCTTGCGAATCATTCGACCTCCGAAGTCAATGCCCGACATCTGGGTTTGGGCGGTAAACTCGTGAAATTCCGCGTCCCTCAGGTCCTCGCTGGTCTGGCTAAATTGGAAACGCTCGCGCGCCAATTGTACAATCGACTGCCCTTCCGGGGTTTCATCACTCAACGAAGACACCAGCGCCGCTTCGGCCAAGGTGCGCTCTTGTACCCCCGGCATCGGGACGAATTCCGTGGCCATGCGGTTGCCCATCGTAATCGTGCCGGTTTTGTCAAGCAGAATCACGTTAACGTCGCCCGCAGCCTCGATGGCCCGGCCCGACGTGGCGAGCACATTCCTTTGCAGCAGCCGATTCATCCCCGATATCCCAATCGCCGACATCAGCCCGCCGATGGTCGTGGGGATCAGGCAAACCAAGAGCGCAATCAGCACGGTTACCGACACCACCGCACCCGAATACATGGCAAATGGCTCCGTGGCCATGATGACCACCACGAAAATCAAGGTCAGCCCGGCAAGCAAAATGGCCAGGGCGATCTCATTGGGAGTCTTTTGGCGCACCGCCCCCTCAATGAGGGAAATCATCCGGTCGAGAAAGGTCTCCCCCGGGTTTGCGGTAATCTGCACGGTGATCTGATCCGAGAGCACCCGGGTCCCTCCGGTAACCGCACTCATATCGCCGCTAGCCGCGCGGATCACCGGCGCCGATTCTCCGGTAATGGCGGACTCGTCGACCGAGGCCACGCCCTCGATGATGGTGCCATCACTGGGAATGATCTCACCGGCCGTTACCACCACGCGATCTCCAACCCTGAGTTGGGTACCGGGCACCATGGTAATGGTGCCCGAGGCCTCGATCTTGCGCGCCACCGTATCCGTCCGCGTACTGCGCAGGGCTTGCGCCTGCGCCCGGCCCCGGCCTTCGGCCAGGGCCTCGGCGAAATTGGCAAAGAGCACCGTCAGCCACAACCAGATGGCTATCTGCAACGTAAAATTGAACAGCGATGCGTTGCCGGCGATTAACAGGCGGACCGCATCGACCGTCGTGAAGAGGCTGCCCACTTCGACAATGAACATCACGGGGTTGTGCATCATCCAGCGCGGATTGAGCTTGCGCAACGCCTCTCCGGCGGCCTGGCTCACCGCCGAAGATGACAGCGTTTGGGACTTCAACTCTTGAACTGACATCTTAGGCACCTCCTCCAAATACGTGTCCGCTCCAGAGGGCAAAGTGCTCGGCCAAGGGTCCGAGCGCCAAAGCAGGGAAAAACACCAGGGCGCCCACGATCACCACGGTGGCAATCAGGAGACCGCCGAACAGCATACCGTGGGTGGGAAAGGTGCCGCCACTCTCCGGAACGGCCTGCTTTTGGACCAAGGACCCAGCAATCGCCAAGGCGGGAATATACATGGCAAACCGCCCGAATAGCATGGCCAGCCCTACGGTCCAGATGTAAAATGGCGATGCTGCATCAAGTCCGCCGAAGGCCGACCCGTTATTGCCCACGCCCGAAGCGAACGCGTAGAGGACTTCAGAGAGGCCGTGAGGCCCGGGATTGTAGATACCGGCCAGACCGCCCTTGGAGGTCACAGCCCAAGCGGATAGGCCTAAGATCACAAACGTGGGCACAATCATGGCCAGCGTGGCCATTTGCACCTCGAAGGCCTGGATTTTCTTACCCAGGTACTCGGGGGTGCGCCCCACCATGAGGCCCGCCAAGAAGACCGCCAAGATGGCGAACGCCAGCATGCCGAGAAGCCCCACACCCCAGGCCCCAATGATGACTTCCCCGCTCATCATGTTAAAGAGGGTGATCAGTCCGCCAATGGGCATCAGGCTGTCATTGGCCGCCGCCGTCGATCCCCACGAAACGGCCGTCGTCGACGTTTCGAAGAGCGAGGAGAGGGCGGGTCCAAAGCGTACCTCTTTGCCCTCCATATTGGCACCGTGAATGCCCAGATGGGCCAACAGCGGATTGCCCACAGCTTCAGCGTGATACATCACCAAGGTGCCGGTCAAAAACATGGCCAACATGGCGCCCAAAATCGTCCAGCCCTGCCGGGTATCCTTGACCACTTTGCCGAAGTAATAGGTTAGTCCCACCGGGATGGAAAATCCCAAAATCAGCTGAAGCATCAACGACGCGACGTTGGGCGTCTCATAGGGATGGCCGGCGTTCATGTTGAAAAAGCCGCCGCCGTTATCCCCGAACTGCATGATCGCATTCATCATCGCCACCGGCCCTTGGGCGATGGATTGCGTTCCTCCCTGCAAGGTATGGGCGGTCACGTACGGGCCCCAATTTTGGGGGTTGCCTAACGCCACCAGCACCATGGCGCCGATAAAGGAAATAGGCAAACTGACCCAGAGCAGGGTACGGGTCAAGTCCACCCAAAAATTGCCCAACGTATGCGCGTTGCGCCGGGAGAGGCCTCGAATGAAGGCGAGAATCATGGCCATCCCCGAGATCGGCGACAGAAACTGTTGCACCATGAGCATGGTTTGGGAGAAATAGCTCATCGTGCTCTCTCCCCCGTAGGCCTGCCAGTTGGTGTTGGTCATGAAGCTCACGGCCGTGTTGAACGACAGATGAGGGCCCAGGTCCTTCATGTGGGCAGGATTGAACGGGAGGGCCGCTTGAATCCGCAGAAATCCATACAAGACGACAAAACCCACCAGATTAAAGGCGAGAAGCGCCAGAAAATATTCCAGCCAGGACATTTCCTTCTCTTCCCTCACCCCGGCCAGCCGGTAAATACCCCGTTCTACCGGCCGCATGACCGGGTCCAAAAACGTTCGGCGCTGGTCGTAGACCGCGAATAAATACAACCCGACCGGTTTGGCCATCGCGATTAAAACTGCGACGAACACCAAAATTCCCAGCACACCGGCTACCGTCACGCACATTCACCTCTTCTCGATCATCCTGACCATTGGCAACGGAAAATCTCCGGCTCAGCTGGCGTCGGCAGGCGTTCCCATGCACGCCGCCCAGCACTGTTCCGCCTCGGATTTCTGAGTCAGTATAAGACGACCACGCCCACGGTCCCAGTAAAAAGATCGTAAAATCCCTGTAAAAATTCCGTAAAAGGCCGCCAACACGCGGGGCAAGAACCGGTTCTTGCAGCCTTATCCGGCAGTCTGCCCAATTTTCCGGCGACTCTTGTCCACCTCGGCCCCGGCTCAGCGCAACGCGGTCAACCGCCAAGACCTCTGCCGCGACCAACGCGAAATGCGGTCGTGAACAGCCCTGCGCGATGGATTCACCGAGCGAGCACAACTGGTACAATAAGTAAGGGAGCTGGGTTTAGTTCGTCAGCCAGGCTAGCCAGGGACACGCAAGTCCCCGGGCTAAACCCCTCTAAATTGGGCAAGCGGAGTGTGAGGTCATGGGTGGAAATCGATTGGGCAAGGTTGCGGTTGGCGTGATCGTCGGGGTCACGGTGCTGACTTCCGCCCCGGGACAGACCGCGCCACCGCCCCCGGCGGAGACCACGGCGCACTATTACGGCCTCCGCTTACGCGTGCCGTCGGGATTCACCATTCAGACCCGGACGCCATGGACCTTGGTCATGACGAAGATCACGCCACCGAACTTCTATGCCACCGTCGGGGTCGTGCGCGACCCCAACCACAGCGCCTTCCAAAATGCCACCTATCTTGCGTCCCGGCATGCCGCCCGGTTGGGAGGATTGCGGCAGTGGACCAACGGATCCGGGTATTTATTTCGGCTGGGCCAGCAGTATGTGCTGTTAGTCCCCAATCCCCGCGGCGCGTTTTCTTTAGCGCTGGACGTTACCGTCCCCAGGGGACAAAGCGGCTTGGCCCACGCGATTTTGTCCGGTTGGCACGACCCCGCTATCGCGAATCCCTACCAGTCTGCAAAATCGCCGGCGTGGGTTGCCAAGATCCGCCCGGGCCGCGGGCACCTTGCCCGCACGCCCAGTTTCCACTCGGTTACGGCTGCGGGAATCCGCGCCTCGGTGCCTATCAACTGGAGTCCAGCCCCCCACCCCGGTCCCGCCTATTTGGCCGAGTGGCTGACCGGAGGATTGTCCACGGTCGACGGAGTACAGTTTTCCAATGTTCCGTCAGCCCAAGTCCACAGCGATCTCGCTGCCCGCTGGACCCCCAAGGCAAGTGTCTACGGGTGGCCGCATCGAGCCGCCTACATCGTGCTCGAGCCTTCGCGCCATCTGTCCGACCTGAGCACCTTGACCGAGGTCATTCGGCGCACGGTCGCCACCGCCTTAGAGGTCACCGTCACCGTGCGCACCCCGGACCTGGCAACCGGCCTGCACGTCCTTCGCACCTGGCAGTACGACGGCCTAAACCCCTACCAACAGGCAGGAAAATTATCCGTGCCGGGCAAGCTTAGCGCCAGCCAAGTGACAAAATGGCTGCACGCCCGGACATTTTAAGGCTGAACCGCGCAACCATCTTGGCCTCGTGCTCGGTGGACACCGAAAACCTATTCGAAGCGGTCGGTCGCCTTGGCCAACCCAGTGACCGCCCTGCCCGACGAGCGGATCGAGGTGGATTAGGTGGTCGATCCCAGCTCGACGCTTCGCGCTTGGGGTTGCACGGCCGGCTGGACCCAGCCCACGCTCCCCCGTGGCAGTTCAGCCTTCAGTTCACTCGCCAGCAACTTTCCGGCCAAGACGTGTCCCTTGGTGTTCGGATCCCATTTGCCCTGCATGTATCCCAGCACCGATTGGTGATGCTGAAGCAGCCAGGATTCCTCGCGGGTCAGCACGTCGAACACGTAAAGATTGCGGTTATTGATCGCCGATACGGTCCGAATCACGGCAGCCACGAGCGCGTTCTCCCCACCCCGGTTGACGGTGAACGTGGTGGTGGTCGCAGGCGGCGTCACCACAAACACCACAGAACCCGCGGCCAACGCCTCCAATGCCTCTTGGCGAATCTTGCTCAAAATCTCCGACCATGGGGTCCCCACGCGCAGGTCATTCAGCAAGCCCCACCCCAGCACGACAATTTTTGGCGACGCCTTGAGCCAGCCCAAGTAGTGTTTATGGATGATCGGATTATTGACGGTGGCTCCCGGAATGGCTTGATTTTGAAACGTCAACTCGGCGGGATTCCGACTCCAGCTTTTCAACCCTCGTTCGATATAGCCCAGTCCCGTCTTATCATGCCATCCAAAGGCGGCCGAGCCACCAACGATCAACACGCGGGTCTTAACCGGAGCCGCAGTGGCGGCGGCAAAGGCGCCAACCGCCGATCCCACCGCGATCAGCGACACCCCGGACGCCACCGTCCACCAACGCGCCCAACGCTGAAAAGACATGTCACCCTCCTCGGTTCGATGTGCCTCTCCCCTATGCTAACCGGCTGAGCTTTCCCTGTCTATGGAAACTCGACCGGAGGACCAGCAGCCGGGGTGAATTTCCGAGTAAAACGGGCAGACTGGGGGCGACGGCGAATTCGGCGCGTCAATTCGCAATTTTTCCGCGAAGACACCATTCGACTCGCATCGTCTCCGTAGAGCGGTATGATAGCGTTGGGGTAGAAGTCCGCGCAGCCGCTGGCCGACTCCCGAACCCCGAGCGGTCGGTACCTCGCCGCCCATTACGCCCCCAACTGGGAGGGATGTCGTCCCCATGCGCAGCCAAGCGTTGACCGTCGTCGTCGCCGCGCTGATTGCGCCAATAGTCGGCGGTCTGGGGTCCATCGAACGACAAGCCGCGACCTGGACCCAGCGGATGGTGGCGAGGCCCAAACGACCGTCGCCGCCCCTAATTCGACTGCCCCACGGCCAAGCTATGTTTTTCTGGAAACAGGCGGGGAGCTATCATCGCATTCCGGACCCCCGACTGCTGCGAGCGATGGGATTTTCGCCCTGGCAAGCGGTCTCCCTGAATTCCGTACCCGGTCCTGTCGGCCATCCCCTCCGCTTTTACTTTGACCCCCATGCCGCTGAGGGATTTTGGTTTGACCACCACACGTTTTACCCCATTCAGTCGTATGCGCCCAGCGATTGGACGCGCTGGGGGGCCCTCCTGCATCAGATCCCGTTCCCCGTAAGCAACCGTTGGGTCCGCCTAGGCCCGCGCGGCCCAGAACCGATTTGGCCCCACTCGCCAGCTCCCGTCCAGTCGGCCATCCACGCGCTCAACACCTACGTCTATCAAAACTTGGTGGTCAACTACCCGGCGGGTTGGCGGTTGGTACCCACCTTGGCTGGGAGCACCTGTCTGCAGGCCTTGGCCCCCACCGGCCGGGGAAGATTCACTCTGGCTATCGTCCCTCTGCATGGACGTCCGCTGCAACGCACAATCCACCCCCCCGCCACCCGTGGCCGCATCATGGCGAACCGTCGGGGGGGCTACACTTTTCAAATCGCGGGCCGTCGTCAAATTACCGTAGGGGTCCTGGAGACCATGGCGGGCACCCCCACCCAGGCCTTTAAACTCAGCATGACCGTGCCCTGGGAAGATGCCAAGTGGGCCCGATCGGTGGTGCAGGGGTGGCGGTTCCTTCGACCCGGGACGGCCCGAGCCGTGCTTTCCGGAACCAGCAACCAGTTAGGCAGTCCGCTGTTCGCGGTGACGGTGGTAGGACCGTCGGGCGCCGTGAATACGTGGGCGGAGCTCGACACCGGAAACGAAAGCGATACCCTGGTCACCGCCCAAGTAGCCCGGGCGGTAGGGCTGATTGCCGCCGGACCCGAAATCAGCTGCGGGGCCAACAGTTGTGCCACGGTACCGACCTACCGCGACCTTTCGGTGGCGCCCAAGGGCACGAGCCAGTGGTTAGCGTGGCAGGCCCCCGCCTATCAATGGAAGGGGGCAGGCCGGGCCACCATCGACCTGGGCACCGAGTTCCTGAGGTCAGCCACGTTGTCGTTAACCGCCCATCGCTGGGTCGTGACCTGGCCGATCTTCTGACCCGAGCTCCCCGCTGGTCGGCTATAATTCTCGTGCGATCGGCATATCTATCAACAGCCCGGAAATCGACCGATCCCGCCGTAAAAGGGGGTGTTCATCGCGTCCACACCCAGTCAGGAGGACTACCTCGAAATTATCTGGCAACTGACCCAAGAAAAAGGTTATGCGCGAGCCGCCGATATTGCGCAGCGCTTAGGCATAAGTCCCGCGTCGGTAAGCCGCATGGTGCAAAAATTGCATGCTAGCGGCCAAGTGACCTATGAGCGATACCGGGGTCTGAGCCTCACCCCGCAGGGCAGCCGCCGGGGCCGTCGCCTGTTTGAGCGCCATCAAGTCCTGGCCACCTTCTTGGAGGTGATCGGCTTCGAGGACGGGGTCGGTATTCGGACCACGGTGGAGGGCATCGAGCATTTCTTCGGCCCGGAAGAACTCTGCCGCGTTCAGCGCTTCCTAGATTTCATGGATGCCGAGCACACGGTGTACCAAGCGTGGACCGCCTGGCAGGCGGCCCATCCGCTCGGTGAGGGGTGCCGTTGAAGATTCCGCCACCGCTGGGAAACCCTGGGTACACCCCTTGCCTTCCATCGCTTAATGCCACATCTGGGCAACGTTGATGCCCACCACGGTGATCATGAACAGCACATAGACCCGAAGCATCCACATCAAACTTTTCAGGCCCAAGTTCATGGGCATAGGTTCCAATTTTTCCAGCCACGCGCGGGTTTGCCAATGTTCCGCCAAGGCGGTTTCAATCCACTCAGGCTGCTCCCCGAGCGACGAATCCGATCCAGGCGCCGGTGGTGACGGCTGCTTTTTCATCCTGCTCCTCCTCCTTAGATTCAATGTGGCACGATTCAATGCGTCTAGGTCAAATTCGAAATCCCGGCATGACGACGCTGATAGCATAGGCAATGCCAGCCAGAGCCACAAAGACCCCGACCCCGATACCGAGGGCGTTCAATCCAACACTGCTTTTATAGACGCCCATGATTTCCCGGTCGTTGGCCAAGATCAGCAAGAAAGCCACCGCCGGCGGCATGGTCAGCACAGCCACGATATTCACCATGAGGACGACGGCTTCCAGCGGGAAACCGGGAATGAGAACGATCGACCCGGCGACGGCAGCCACCAGGATCAAAACCAAATAGAACGAGGGGGCCTGGCTAGCCGAGGCATTGAGACTGTGAGCGCGGCGGGTCACCTCGCCGAACGCGTAGGCCGACGAAGCGGAGATGGTAGTCGCCGCCACCAGACCAGCTTCCAAGATGCCGAGTGCAAACAGTGCCGCGCCGAACCGCCCCGCGTAGGGGACCAAGGCTTGGGCGAATTGGGCGGCGCCAAACTGGCTGGAGGGCATGTGGTGAAGAAACAGGGGGGAAGCCGCAATCATGCACGCGGAAGCCGCCAGGGTGGCCAAGAAGGCGCCCAGCGCAGTATCAATGCGGCCGTGGAGCACGTCGCTGGTGGCGAGCCCTTTGTCGCTTACGGCTCCCTGTTGAAAGAAAAGCATCCACGGGGTGATGGTCGCGCCGATGTCCGCCAGCAAGATGGTCAACGTGCTCGGACCGAAGCCATCGCTGGGTAAGGGACCCCAGGTGGCAAACGCACTGGCCACCTGGCCCCAATGGGGGTGGGTCAAAATGGCCACCGGCACGAAGATCAGATTAGACACGGCGAGAGCCAGGGTAAGCCGCTCCCACACCCAATAGCGGTGCGCGACCAGGGTTAAACTGACTAGGCCCACCCCCCCGGCGACCGCCACCAGCTTGGGGATCCCAAAATAGCCCGCTCCCGCCACGATGCCCACAAATTCCGTAATCAAGGTCAGAACGTTGGTAAACAAAAGATCTGCCATGGCAAAATTTCCCCACAACCGACCAAATCGGCGGTAGATCAAATCCGCGTGCCCGGTCTTGGACACCGCCCCGAGGCGCACCGTGATTTCCTGGGCGATAAAGGCCATGGCGAAGGTCAGCGCTACAAAAGGCAAGAAGAATCCCACACCGAAGCGTGCCCCGGTGGCTGAATACGATAGCATGGACGGTGCATCATTTTCTCCCAACATCACCAAGATGCCCGGTCCGACCAAGAGCCAGAGGAGACGCCCCCATCGTCTGGCCTGTCGGGCCGCCAGCACCTCCCGTCGGTCTCGTGCGCGGGCGTCTATTTCTTTGGTTTGAACCATGCCGGATTGTGTCGTATCCGGCTGAATCCTCCCCAACCCCATCGGCCTTCCCCCTCATGTTAGCCCCGGCAGTCTTTGTTAGCCGCGGTCAATTACCACGGTATACAGATCGGTCGCATCCGGTGCTGGTCCCAGGGTGGCTCGTCGAGCCTCCGGGCAGGGTGATTATGGGGAAGCGTGCCGCTAAACGCGGCCTTGAGGCGAAAGCTGTTCCTTGTGGGAGAAATTGGGCAGCCAGCGTTCAATCGCCCAGGTGGCAGGAATCAGGGTGATCGCGGTGGCTACACCAACCACGCCGGCCGGCAGCCCGATCAGCGTGCCCGCCCAATAGACGCAGAGCATCATCGCTAAGGGCATGGCGGGGCGCGCGAAGGCGTCAAAGTAGTCGAGAGAGAGACCATCGCGCACGGCAAACACAATGGTAAGCACGGTCGCTAAAAGCCATCCCAGCGCATAAGGGTAGACCGCGGCAAGCGGCACCGCGTGCGACAGCATCAAGGGCACGCCAATCAGCGTCGCCCCGCCCGCCACCAACATGGGCCAAAAATTGCCCCGCGGACGGCCGATACCGGCCAACAAGGTGCCGCCTAGGCGGCTGACCGAGGAAAAGACGATGGCCACCGCCACCGGCAGCACATAGGCAGCACTATGATTGTAGCGGGGCCCAAAGACGGCCACGGTCAGGAAATGCCGGTTTAAAATTACCAGCCCGGTCAGCGGAAAAATGACGTAGTTATTGTAGCGAAAGGCAAGGGTCGCCCGCATACCCACCAAGCGGGCATCGCCCTGCACCTCAGAGAGCCACGGCAAGACCACCACGTTGAATGCCCAGGTGATATTGTTGAGAAATCCTCCGATCTTGAGGCCGTTGGACAGGTAGCCCGCCGCGCTCATCGATACCAAGCCCATCATGATCACCAAAAACGGTTGCTGAAACGACTTGGCGATGTTGCCCGCCCACATCGGAAAACCGTACCGAAAGAGCGGCCGCCACTGCGTCCAATCGATCGTGCGCCGAAAAGCGGGAAGATAGGGTTTGGCCAAGGCGACGACTAAACCCAAGCCCACCACGGCCCCGGCCAGCTGTCCGAAGGCGGCAGCGCGCAACAACGAGCCATTGGGGAGAGCCGCCCAGATTGCGATCACCATGCCCAAGGTTGCGCTCAGCACAGGCAAAACCATGCTCAGCGACTGCAAACGAAAAAACTTGTGGCCGGAAAGAACGGACATCACCACATTGACCGCGGAATTCACAATCAGGATCAGGCTTGCGGTCCAAAGAGCCGCTGCCAGAGCGGGAACTTGGTAGAATCCGGCCACCGTCCCCGCGAAGAGAGAAAGTACGGCCGCCAGCAGCATTCCGAAACCCACGCCCACCAGGCTCGCAATCCAAAACGCATCCTCACTGTGCGCTTGACCGCTGGCCATCACGTAGGTCAAGGCGGCGTTGAAACCCAACGAAAGAAAAATTCCGACCAGACCCAAAATTTGCAGCAACACGTTGATTTCCCCGTAGATGGTCGGATTCGGGACCAGATGGGTCAGGGCGGCGGCACCCACGGTTTGGGTAATTTGATTGATCAATAGTGCGACAAACACAATGGTGACATTGGTTATCAAATATCGTTCCACCCGATGCTCCGTGACCACGCTGTCCGCCTCCCGCTGAATAAGCCTAAAGTCCATTTTAATCCTCTGACCATCGTTCGGCGACGCCTATCGGGCAACGGGTTGCTTGGGACATCGTTGATCTAGCCTGGGGAAGTGCTCGTAACGATGCGATGGGCGACCACGGAGTCCCAATCTCGGCCTACGGCCCTCACCGCGATCGTCCGCGACCGTCCGGCAATGGCACCTCCCTCGATTCTAGCCTGTAACCCCTCGCGCATCGAGTATCTCGCCCGTGACCCGAGGGCACGGCGGCGGGGGCCCCCGGCGAATTCCGGCGGTGAGCGTAGAGTACGATGCGGCGAATTCGTGATGAGACGGCGAGCGGGGATTAACTGAACCAAGCCGCGTGCCCCGAGCAACCAGATAGGTTACAGAGTCTTCGAAAGCAAAGCCACGGCAGACATGGGATGCGGCTCCTCGCGCGGATGATATGGTGTCCCGTACATGGTGTCCAAACGGAGGATTCTCCCGCCTTATCGCGAATTGATCAATGTGGCGTGAGAAGAAAGGGGCAGCGTGGTTGCCCATCGGGAGGAAATTCAATGGCGGAAGAAGCCGCTCCGGCAAGCACCCAATACTGCCGAAACCCCCGGCATCTATGACTTTGATGACTTTGTCATTGTCCACGGCCAATCCCTAAAGATTGTGCTGGCTCTTTTACTCAGAGGACTGCTATGGAAAATCGGCCACCTAATCCGGGCCGCATGAAGCCGAAAGTATTGCAGGAACTTGGCCTATGTCAACGATTTGACATCCGAGGCTCCCGTCACCGTGATCTATGGGCGGGCGCGTCGTATATACTTGGCAGGAAGGCATTTGCATTTAGGCCTCCTCGAAGAAATAGTCTTGGGTCAACGGGCTTCGATGTTAACCGGTTCCACGGATACCCCATAGCCCAAGGCTTCGAACCAGGGGATTTACCGCCCACGATCGCGGCTTGTCCCGCTCGTCAAAGCAGTTGGCGCCGAGGTCGGGGTACACGGTCTCCGGGGCCTTTAAGATGGTGTAGCCTGCGTACAATGTGGCGCACCGTCGCCACGGCGGCACGTTGCTTGTCCCGGCGCCCCGCAAGGGGGTGATACATCGCGCCCAGATAGGTCCGCGGAGCAGATTTCCGCCACCCATCAACCCACGTTTTCCGCGGAGTTCGAAAAATCGAAAGGAGTTCAATAGATATGTCGCGACCGTTGCTCCCCTTGCACCAAACACCCTTAACCCCGCGTGAGGCCGCCGATTGCTTGCGCGGAATTGCTGAGTTGGTGGAAACGTACCCAGCCACGGGCGTTTTGCTGACGCTTGACGTGGCTGTAGCACAAACGGAAGATTCTTCATCGCGCAAACGGCGTCCCACACAATCCGCCGGCAAGTCTTCCTGATCGCAAGCGATCCAAAGTTTACCCTGGACCCGGGGGAATGGGACTTCGGAATAATCCCCCGAACTCCCGTGGCGGCCCAACGAGCGTAGTATACTGATTCGAACAAGGAAGAGCATGACAGGAGAAGCCCGATGCCTCCCGAGGCAAAAGATTGTGGCTATTTGCCAGCTAACGTCGGACGATCTTCCGGGTCATCTCGAGAAATTGGGCCTGATTAACACGTGGTGGAGTGAGCCTCGGGAACGATCCGCTCGATGGTGCAAAACGTGGCTGAACAGGCCGACGGCACAAGGGTATCAGGAGACGAGTGGATCAGAAGGCCACTAGCATCAATGCAGGATGGAAGGGGAAGTCCTCCGTGGACAACAATACAAAAGAACGCCTGATGCGCAGGAATGGGGAACTAATTGATATCTTACTGGAAAAATCCTTATTTGCACAGTGTTGCAATTGATGATACGATTTTGGCATCCTAACAGCGGAGGTGTCAAAGCACATGTCCAAGAGCAGAAATTCTTGCATTAAATACGCGAAAAACGCTAAGGTACCGCTCGTTCTCCCACATGGATTAAGGATTTTGCATCAACAATGTGCAAATAAGGATTTTTACTGGAAAGGATCCGGACTGAATATCGAGAAGACATCGACTTGGTTGGTGTATACGGCTCTTTCTCCACGGGCGATTTCCACGAGAATTCAGATTTAGACTTGTTGGTGGTGGTAAACAACGACCAAGGATATGGCTTCTCCAGATGTTTTATCCTAGACGGCGTCGGGTTCGACTTTTGCGGTTCATCTTGGAGCAAACTCGAGGGGATGGCATCTTATGATCATACATTTTTATCCCAGCTTATCGACCTAACCATCGTGTACTTCAGAACCCCTGCGTGTAAAGAGCGATTCCTGGAACTCCGACAACGTGCTCTGCGAATGCTGAACAGACCCGTCACTTTGCAGACTATCAGCAAGGCAGCAAAGCAACTGGACCAGGCCGCCCTTGCGTATGGAAATCTGATGTTGGCGGACGAAATTGGTGCTGCTCGGCAGAACGCGGGACGGCTGGTGCATCACGTGTCCAATACCGTGTGTATCCTCAATCACAGCTACTTTCGACTGGGCGTTAAGCATCTGCTCCATGAGATTCTTGCAATGCGCCTCGTACCAGAGAACTTTATGGATTGCTTCAACGGTGTTGTATCTGCGTCATCCGTGCCTCAGCTCAAAGACACCTCAACGAAACTCATTAAGTCTGTAAAGAAATTGTTTGAACGCATAAAGGAAGAGACCATGAAAACCGTGGTGCCAACTTCGGACGCCCTTAAAGGAACGTATGAAGAGATCTGCTCCAACTGGAGTAACAAAGTACGTTATGCCGCGGAGCATAACGATGGGTTTCTCGCCTTGTCTGCCGGTGTGAGTTGTCAGGAATTCTATGACGCCATGCATGCAGAACATGGGACGGTCGCGATCAACTTAATGCAACACTTTCAACCGCATGACTTGCAGGCATTTGCTCACGCCTTCGAGCAAGCCATGAGCTTGTACCGGCAAGCGTACCAAAGATTGAATATGGAGCCGATGGTGTATGGTTCTATGGATTCGTTCAGAATCGATTATCTTAATCAGCGCTCTCAGTGATCGCTTCTCGCTAACGGGGCATGCGTGCTGTAATGACTTCGGTCGGGCTGCCCCGAAATCTCCCCATCGGGGCGGCGAGGAGCTGTCGACCGCTTCACGACATCGCGCCCCCCCCACCCTGTTGGTTGTTACCGCCACGGTTCGACGGTGACCCGTCCAGCTGCAACGGTCCATCGGATGGTGATCCCCAGATCGTCGAGGAACCGCGGCTGGTGGGAAATCACCATCAAGGTCCCCGGATATTGCGCCAATCCGCGCGACACAGCGTCCAGACTCGGCCAATCGAGATGGTGCTCAGGTTCGTCCAGGACCAGAAACGGCACGCCAGCCGCACTCCACGAGGCTATTTGCAGTTTAACCTGTTCCCCGTGGCTCAGTGCCGTGACCGATCTTTGCAAATGATGGCTCGAAAAGCCATACGATTGGAGCCACGCACGACCCCAGCCGGTTGGAAGCGATGAATGACGGTCGAAGTATTGCCAACCGGTTTCCCCGAGACGGTCTTCAAATACTTGCCGTACATAGCCGACCGACACGTCCAGAGGCCGCAGATATCCTTCCACCAAGCCGGGGAAATGGCCCAGAAGAGCCTCCATCAGGGTGGACTTGCCAACTCCGTTGTCCCCAATGACGCCGATGCGGTCCCCCGCGCACACCTCAAGAAAGAGGTCCTGCAGCATGGGTTGGTTGGGGATCCACTGAATGCTCCCCTCCTGCACTCGGATCAGCGTGCCCGACGAGGGCTTCACATGGTCCCAGGTATATCGCAGCACGTGGGCTTCGCGCGGTGCTTGCAGCATCTCGCCGGATTCCTTCCAATGCTGAAGCCGTTTCTCGCGCGAGAGTGCTTTCTGGGCGACCTTTTTGGCATATCGGCGCTGCGCCGAGTCTATGCTCTTCTCCTCCGTGTGCCGCGCCTGCTGCTTGACCTCTTGAATGTCCCGCTCGAGGCGGTGAAGGGTCTCCTGTTGCTGCCGGTACCGGCGCTGATATGAGTCCTGTTCGGCCCTTCGCTGAGCCAGATGGGTTGACGGGGGGGAGGGGGCGGTCATTAAACGCCCTGACTCTAGATGCCAGGTGTGTGTGGCAACGGCATCGAGGAATTCAAGGTCGTGGCTGACCAGTACCATCGTCACCGCCGTCAGGCGGTTTAACCATTTAGCAAGCTCGAGGCGATGGCTGTGGTCTAGATGTCGTGTTGGTTCATCCAGCAGCAAAAGCGCCGGCTTTTGAACCAAGATCCCAGAAATTTGACGCCAAGCTGCCTGTCCCCACGACGCATCGGATGGTTCGGGATTCAAGAGCGCCCGTCGAGGATGCAAGGGATTTTGAATGTGCCCTGAGGTGGGCGTGAGATCTTCCGCCAAAATCCGAAGCAAGGTGGACTTTCCTCCGCCGTTGGCGCCAATGAGGGCGACCCGACTGCCCTCTTCCAGCGATGCCGAGATATCGGTTAAAAGCTCGGGCCGTCCAGGATAGGCGAAGGATACGTGAGAGATAGTGGTACGCAAACAAAATCACCCCTTTGGTCGTGCGGGGCGATCCAGGTGATAGCCTATGGATGTCCCGTCCTAATCGGCGACCGGGATGTTTTTCATCATGAAGCCTCCTCCCAAGCGATCTAACGATGATAATAAGTATACCGGCTGAGTGCGTCCGGCACAACGCCGCTATACTGACCAATCAGGTCTTCGGCAAAGTTCAATGAGTGCTCCCTGCCTCATCTCAAGTGATTCAGGCTGTTTTGTGCAAAATCGGGTTGATTGGGCCTTCGGAATAATCCGCTGTATTGTGGCAAACCTGGGTGGAACAGCTGCCTGAGTTGGGCGGTCCTCAATGCACATCCGGGCTGGTTAGTACGTGACATTTGCAAGGTTAGACCATGTCGTCATCGTCGAGCGGAAGCGTTTTTGTCGGCTATAATGGTATTAGGTAAGCAAAGGGAGCGGATGGGATTGGGGGAGTTGCTCAGTCCAAAGATTGATTTCGTCTTTAAGCGAATTTTTGGCGCGCAGGACAATCAGGA
>JAJZZH010000046.1 GCA_021797675.1 Bacillota bacterium
GCCCCCATGCTCGGGGGCCATGCTGGGGATGCCCTCCGACCGTCGGTTGCCCCCATGCTCGGGGGCCATGCTGGGGATTCCCTCCGACCGTCGGTTGCCCCCATGCTCGGGGGCCATGCTGGGGATGCCCTCCGACCGTCGGTCGTTCGGGAAGGGGCGCGAGGCGGGTCGCGGTCGAGACCGGTTGCTTCCCCCGTTCGAGAGCCGTCCAAGTCGGCGGTGGGCGGCGATCGCCGATGGGGAGGGGTCAAGGCCGCGCCATCGAGTCCACGATCGAAGACGGAGCGGGTGGTCATGGGTAACAGCGGGGCGGGCGTCCTCGGCGTGAACCCTGAGACGGCCATCGAGGCTGGCCCGCCGTTGCAAGGCGGTATGCCGCCCGCCCCGGCGCCTGCGGCCCCGCCGGCGTCCTGGACGCCCGACCCCACCCTGTGGGTGCGGGCAGCGCTGATCGACAACGCCCGTAACTTGGTGACGGTAACGCTTTCCGGCACGGAACAAGCGGTTCAGGTGGTGCTCACCGGGTCCCAGGCGACGATTGACCAATTGGCCGCCAACGGCCAGCAACTTGCCGGCGTGGTGCGGCAGTCCCTGCTGCAACCCAGCCAGGCCATGGAAGAAGGGGAGGGAAAAAATCGGGGACAGAGCCGGCGCTTTCAGCGCGGGAGGTCCCCGTCGACGCCATGACGACGATTACTCCGGTAGCAGGCGGTAGCGGCAGCAGCCTTTACGGCGCGAGCGCGGGTGCCGCCAGCAGCACGATGTCTTTCAGTTCGAAGACCTTTCTCAAATTGCTGGTGACCGAGATGCAAAATCAGAGTCCGCTGAGTCCGATGAATTCGAACACGTTGATGACCCAGGTCGCCACCCTGACGGAAACGTCCGACATTCAGATCTTGACCGGCCTCGAGCGCGTGCTCGCCCAACTGACGGAGGCCGAGTCGGCGACCGGTCTCTTGGGCAAGGCGGTCCAGGGATCGAACGCATCGGGCCAGGTGTCAGGAGTGGTCCAAGGCGTCCTGCCTGCGCCGGGCCAGGGATCGCCGCAGCTCGTGCTGAATACCGCCCGCGGCCGCCAAAGCGTCGCGCTGTCCACGGTGGGAGCGGTTGCCGCCAAGCCGTCTCAGTTGCAGGCCGTGGAAAAGGCGGGCAGCTAAAGCCGGGGCCGAGAGTCGAGGGACCGGGCAAGGCGTCCCGGTCCTGCAACCACCGCGGAGCGGTGGAGCAAGGAGACGAGACCGTTATGATCAGCGTGCATAAATTGAACGGCGACGAAATGCTGATAAGTGTGATGCAGATTGCCTACCTCCTCGTCACCGGCGGCCCCGATACCCGGATCGTGCTCACCGACGGGTCGATGATCGTGGTCAGGGAACTCCCGAGCGAGGTCGCCGAACGTGCGGAGGCCGCGTTACGACGCATCTTCGGCTTGCACGGGGTGCGCTTCGCCTGAGACTGCGGCGTGATCGCGATCCGGCGACAGGGGAAATCCCCGCCGGACCGATCGGCTACGTCAACGGACGCCCGGAGTTCCTCGGAGGAGGGACCGGCGAACCCGGTGCGGGCCGGAGCAACGGCACCGTGCCGGCGCACCGAAAGCATCCCCAGACCCCAGAGAGGAGGAGCGGGGGCCTTAATGAAGCCCCGAAAACAACCACGATGGAGGAAGAAACCAATCAACCGTTATCTCAGTCCGAGATCGACGCTTTGTTGTCAGGCCTGATGGGACCCGCCCCGGTGTCCGCGGCGGCGCCGGCGGCGGAGCAGCCAGGCGTGCCGCGGCCGGCCGCGGCGGAACCGGTGGCCCGCCCGTGGGACTTTCGGCAAAGCACGCGCTTTACCCCGGACGTAGTGCGCGCCATCAGCCGGGTGCTCGAACAGTCGCACCTGATGATTCAAACCATGTTGCCGGCGAGTTTCCGGGCGCCGGTGATCCCTAAACCCATGGAGATCGTCACCCTTTCGTTCGAACGCTATCTGCAAATGCCCAAAGATCGCGGGGTGGCGCTGATTTTAGTCTCCGACCGCTTGACCGCACCGATCTTGCTGTTGCTCGACGAGTCGGTAACGTCCTCCCTGCTGGACCGCGAACTGGGGGGCAGCGGGGTTCCGTCGCCGATTACCCGCGCCCTCTCGGCGTTGGAAATCGAGGTGCTCTCCCTGGCGGTCGACAATTTCGTCCGCGTGCTGGAGACGACGTTTCAGCTGGTGGTGCCGGATATGCGACTTGCGTGCGACCGGGTGGGCGCCAGCGCCCAAATGGAAAATATTGTGGCTCCGACCGAATCGCTGCTGTGGGTCAAACAGCCGATTACCTTCGGCCCCCATTCCGGCTGGATCCATGTCTTGATACCCTATATGTCCATTGAGGGCTTGCTGCCCACGCTGAGCACCTGGCGTGCGGGGTGGATGCGGCAAGACACCGAGGATCCGGTTGCCTCGGGGCTCAACCCGTCGCTGGGCATCCGGCCGGTGCGGGTGGAGGTTGCGCTGGCGCCAATTAGCCTTACCGTGGGCCAGCTGCATGGCCTCGAGGTGGGAGACATCATCGTTACCCCCCACAAGGTCGCGGACGGGTTTTGGATCTCGGTGGAGGGCCGCGCCGCCTATTGGGGGCGGACCTTGGGCAAGAGCGGAAACCGCTTGGTGGCCCAAGTCGAGCGGGTGATTCCCAAACCCGGCCAAGACGAGGCCGAGAGCGGGACGGAACCGTCGTCATAATTTTTCTGCGGGAAAATCCCCCTTAAATTTTGGTCCTGGCGGAAAGTCCATGAAATAATAAGTCTGTGGAAATCGGGAGGTAGGCACGATGGGCAGTGAGACGGAGCAAAGCGTGGATTCCCAACCGAGATCGGTGGCCGGTCGGCCCCTGGCGCTGGGTGAGCTGTCGTCCCCGACGGAGGTCAAAGCCGACGGGCCGCGGTTCGAAGCGGTGCAAGGGGCGGTGCGGCTGGCGCCGTTGTTAAAAGTTCCGCTGGACGTGCGGGTGGTGCTAGGCACGGCCCAGCGCAAACTTTCGGAACTAGCCCAAATTCAACCGGGAAGCCTCTTGGAGCTGGATTCGATTGCCGGTGAACCGGTGCTGCTCACGGTGTCGGGGACGCCGTTCGCCAAGGCGGAAGTGGTGGTGATCGATGACCAGTATGCCGTCAGGATCTCGGAGTTGCTGCAAGATTTGGCCACGATGGTGGATGCCGCCGACCCGTCGGATGGGGGCCGATCGTGAGGTGGGCCGCCGCCGGCATCTTGTTTGCGCTCGCAATTTGGTGGGTGGTGTGGCAACGAGGCCGTTCGCGATCGGGGTCGGCCAGCCGGTTGCTCGGATGGCCGCCGGCCGGGGCCTTCGGCCGGGGGGCCAAAGTGCTCAGCCGGGTTCCCCTCACGCCGACGGCGGTGCTCGTGACCGTGGAACTCCCGGACCATTCGCTGATCAGTATGGTGGTGGGCGGACCCGTCCGCGTCGTCTATCGCACGGACAGCGCGGAAGAAGGCAAGCAGGTGGACCCCGCCGGCACGCGTTTCGGGGAGGCGGCGGGCATTGGTGATCACTTGGGGTTGGGGAGTCCCTTTTACGACCGGCGATGACTGTGGCAGAGCTCCATGCGTTAAGCCAGCTGGTCAATCAGGCCTTGAAGGGGCCCGGGGTTGGACTGACCTTGGCCGTCGCCGGCGTCGTGTTGGCGGTGGCCGCCCTGGTCTTGATGACGTCATTTACCCGCATCGTGGTCGTGTTGAGCTTTGTGCGCACGGCGGTGGGTACCCCGGCCTCGCCGCCCAATCCGGTCATTATTGCGTTGGCCCTGGTGATGACGGGGATTACCATGAGCCCGGTGCTGACCGAGATCAACCGGGTGGCGGTGGCTCCGCTGATTGCGGGGCATCTTTCGCTGGTCGGCGCCATCGTGCACGCCGGCGTGCCCATGCGGCGATTTTTGCTGAACGGCACCAGCCGGAGCAGCCTGGGCATGCTCTACCACGCGCTCAAGCGTCCGTTTCCAGCCAGCGCACGGCACGTGCCGTTTATGCTCCTCGTCTTGGGTTTTACCACCAGCCAGTTGACGGCGGCCTTTCAGATGGCGGTCACGCTCTATATTCCCTTTTTGATTATCGATTTGGTGGTAGCCTCGGTGTTGATGTCGCTGGGCATGATGATGTTGCCGCCGACGGTGGTGAGCTTGCCGATTAAGCTCCTGTTGTTCGTGGCGGTCAACGGCTGGGGGCTGGTGATTGGGTCGCTGCTGACCATGGGGCATCTCTAGGGGCGGCGTAAGGGTTCGGTGGAGGGCGAGAAAGGGGCGGTCGATTGGCGGCGGCGCTGAATACGCTGCACATGGCACTCACCTGGGGCTTTGTTCTAATGGTGATTCCTATCGGCGTGGTGCTCATCGTAGGGGTGGTGATCGGCATCGTGCAGGCGGTGACCCAACTGCAGGACCCGAGCATTTCCTTTTTTCCCAAAGCGCTGGCGCTGGGAGCGGTGCTGTTTTGGGTCGGCCCGTGGCTCTTTACCACCTATGCCCACTTTGTTGTGCACCTGTGGACCGGGGGGATGTTCTAAGATGGCGGGGCTGCTTTGGATTCCACTGACCCTGGCGCTGTGTCGCTTCATTCCGGTGATGGTGGTGTCGCCTTTTGGCCTCTTGGGACAAGTGCCACCGGTGGCGAGGGTCGGCTTGGCGGGGGTGATGGCGCTGATTGCCTGGCCGTTATGGCTGTCCCACGGGTCTCCGGTGCTGCCAGGCGGCGCCCAGCTGGCACTCCTGTACGCCGAAAACCTCGTCTTGGGCTGGGGCATTGCGGTGGTGCCGGCCTTGGTTGGTTCGGTGCTGAATGTGATTGGGGAGACGCTGGATGCTAATTTCGGATGGGCCCTGGTGCAAATCGTGTCCGTCGGCAGCCAGCCCACATCGCTCATGGGAACGCTTTTTCCCCTGGTGGGGGGGATGCTGTTGGTGAGCCTGGGCGGTCTCAGCGTCATCTTTGGCACCTTGATCCGGTCGGTCGTGGATCATCCGCTGACGGAGCCCCTGGTCACCGGGGGATGGCTGCATGGGCTCGCCATGCTGGCGGCCAGCGCCTGGCAATACGGGCTCGAACTGACAGCGCCCATGCTGGTGATTTTGCTGATGATTAATCTGATCACCGGCGTGATCGCGCGGCTGATTCCTCAGTTTCAAGTGTTGACCCTGCAATTTCCGCTGTTGACTTTGGTGGGTACGGGCATCGTCCTGATCGCCTGGCCGAGCCTGGCCAGCTTGACGTCGGCGTTACTGGGTGTGATGCAAAGTGCGCTCAGCGGGCTATTGGCTGCGGTGTAAACATGATTCCCGGCCCCGCGGCCGGGTACAACAATCCGGAATCAACAAACCGGAATCAACAAATCGGAATAAGGAGGAGAAAGGGGTATGGCGGTTTCGGATCCCGAACGGCGAACCCTCCCGGCGACGCCGCGTCATCTGAAGCGGCTTCGCGAGCAGGGGATCCTGCCGCACAGCATGCTCCTTGGGCCTGCCCTGGCGATTGCGGCCCTGCCGCTGGTAATCCTGGGGCTGAGCGCATCCCTGCCGAGCATGCTGGCCTACATGAAAACGGCCTTGAGCATGCCGGCTGTCATAGATTTGCCGCACGGGGTGGGGAGTTTGGCCCTCTGGTTGGCGGTGGCGCCAACGGTCGTCATCGCCGGACTGGTCGTGTTGGGGGGGATGACCATCCGCTCGCCGTTTCGTGGACAGGCCCTCTCGCCGTTGGCGAACTTGCGGCGCCTATTCTCCCGCCAGAGTCTCAGTCAAGGCGGTGTGATCGCGGTGGGAGTGGTGGTGTTGGGTGCCGTGTGGTGGGTAGCCTGGTCGAGGGTGTCCCCGGGACTAACGCTAGCGCCGCCCGCGTTTCCGGCCGCCAACGGGGGGAGGATGGAGTCCGCCTTGGGAACGCTCGTGATCGCGTTGGGCGGCGCCGGGGCAGTCCTCGCGGTGCTGGCCTACGGCTTGGCGCGGCGCGCCCACCTGAAGAGGTCGAACATGACTCCGGAAGAATTCCGCGAGGATCTGAAGGCGGGGGAAGGGGATCCGGCGGTGCGCGCAGCCTGGATGCGGATTCGCCAGAGCTTTTATATGGAACGCCTGAAGAGCCAGATGGAGCGGGCGGACGTGGTGGTGGTGAATCCGACGCACTATGCGGTCGCGCTGGCCTATGAGCCCTGGCGGCGAGCGGCCCCGGAGGTGGTGGCGGCGGGCAAGAATGAGATGGCGCGGCGCATTCGGCGCCTCGCGGCCGAAATGGAGGTGCCCGTGCTGGCGGCGCCCAGCCTGGCGCGCGACCTCTACCAACACGTCAAAGTCGGCGAAGAAATTCCGGGCCGGCTGTATCAGGCGGTCGCGGACTTGCTGGCCTATTTGATGCGGACGTACGGATATCGTCCGCGTACGGAGCAAACTGAGGAGCAAGTGCCATGAAGCGGGAACGGTTGACGGCCCAAGGCGGCATGGTAGTGGTCGTGCTCTCCATTGGCATGCTCATCGTGCCGCTGCCCACCGGACTCCTGGATTTCCTGTTCGTCTTCAATCTGGCCCTCAGCCTGATCGTCACCGCCGTCGCCCTGGAAAGCAACGAACCCCTGGAGGTTTCGAGCTTTCCCACCCTGCTCTTGATTACCACCCTGCTGCGGATTGCGCTCGACATCTCGGCGGCGCGGCTGATCTTGCTCAACGGCAACGCGGGCACGGTCGTGGCGGCTTTCGGCAATTTCGTGGTCGGGGGCAACCTCGTGGTCGGCTTTGTGATGTTTATCCTGCTCTTTGTCGTGCAATTCCTGGTGATTACGCGGGGAGCAGAGCGCGTGGCCGAAGTGAGCGCCCGCTTTACCCTCGACGCCATGGCGGGCAAGCAAATGGCGGTGGACGCCGACTTGCACGCGGGGGCGATTACCGATGAGGAAGCCAAGGCACGGCGGCAGAGAATTGCCCGCGAGGCGGATTTTTACGGGGCCATGGATGGGGCCACCAAGTTCGTGCGCGGCGACGCGATCGCGACCCTGGTGGTGCTCATCATCAATACGCTGGCCGGTTTGCTGGTCGGCGTCTTGATCGAACATCTGACCTTCGGGGTGGCGGTGCACACCTATACCGCCCTCGCGATTGGTGATGCCCTGCTGAGCCAGCTGCCGGCATTCTTGCTCTCGACCGCGGCCGGTATTTTGGTGACTCGAAGCAGCGCGCAGCATGACGCGCTGACCACCGTGCTGGGGCGGCAGTTGACGGCGCGTCCGGAGCCGTTTTATATCGTGGCGGGCTTTTTGGTCTTCCTCGGCGTGCTCTTGCACGTCTTCGTGGTGGCTCTGGGCCTGGCCGGGATGGCCTTTTACGCCGGATGGCAGATTCAGCGCCGGCCCCTGCCGTCCCGTCCGCCGGCTCCCGCACCGCCGCCGCCGCCGGCGGGATCCGAACTTCCCGACCCCTTGGGATTGACCTTGGGCTATGGGCTGTTGACCTTGGCCGATCCCGCCGGAGGCGGCGATCTAATCAAGCGCCTGGCGGGGGTTACCGACCGGCTGTCCCGTGATCTCGGGTTTGGACTGCCCAAGGTGCATATCCGCGATGATCTCTCGCTCGATCCCAACCGGTATCGCCTGCGCATCCGCTCGCTGAAGATAGCGGAGGGGATGGTGCATCCCGGCCACGAGTTGGTCATGGAGCGCCCCGCCGAACTCCCGCTGGGGACGGTTGAGGGAACCGAGCCAATCTACGGGCTGCCCGCGCTGTGGGTGCGCACGCAAGAAGTGACCCAATTAGCGGCGCGGGGCATTTCGAGCACGCCGGCCTCGGCGGTCATCGCCGCCCACGTAAGAACCGCAGTGGGGAAAGAGGCCCATCGGTTGTTTGATCGCCAGGCGCTCGAGGCGTACTTGGACAAAGTGCGCCGCGCGGACAAGGCGGTGGTCGAGGATCTGGTTCCCGCCCTGCTTCCACTCGGGGTCGTGCACCGAGTGCTGCAAAATCTGCTCCGCGAAGGCGTTCCCATCGCCGACGGGGTGACGATTCTAGAAGCGCTGGCCGATTATGCGCCGACTGCCAAGCACGATGCGATTGTGCTCACCGAGCGCGTGCGCACCGCGCTGGCGGCGACCATCCGCAACCTGGTGTTTACGGGCAGCGAGCGGGCGCTGATTACCTTTGATGACGCGATCGAAGCGACCTTGGAAAAGGCGATGCAGGCAAATGGGCCGGATCCCGTTCTCGCGCTGGAGGCCGACCTGCAACCGCGGTTGACCACCGCGCTGCGCGAAGCGCGAGCACGATGGGCTCAGGGCGCGGCGGTCCTGGTTTCTCCCCGGCTGAGGCCGTTTCTCGCCCGTTGGGTAGAAGCGTGGGTGCCGGACCTGCCGGTGCTTTCCTTTGCCGAGATTGATCCCACGCAGCATTACGCCATTGAGCAGGTGAACTTGACATGAATCCTGACAACGTGGCGGCGGTATACGCGATGGAGGGCTCGGCATCGCTGGAGGGGATGGCGGAAACCCTGCTGCCCCACGTCGAGGGCATCGCCCGCCACTTGGCGGATTTGTATGGGGTCGAGGCCCAGGAACTGGTGAGCGCGTCCTATGTGGCGCTTTGGGAGGCCCTCCGGCGCTATGATCCCAAGCGCGCCGAACTCTACCGGTACGTGACGGTTACCGTGCGCCAGCGCCTTTTGGACGTGGTGCGGCGGGAACTGCCGCTCGATCCCCGCACCTGGGCGAAGGTCCAGGCCATGCGGCGGGCGATTGCGGAGTGGCAACAGGCGCACCAGTGCGCACCGACCGACGCGGAGCTCAGTCGGGTGCTGGGCATTAGCCTCGGGCAGCTCGACGGACTATATGAGGCGGAGGGCCGTCTGTTGGGGCCGGCGTCGGTTGAGGTGCTGGGCGACCTCGGTGACCGCGAGAGCCCCGATGGCATGGATCGGAGGATGTGGCTCGCGGAAGCCCTGACCACCTTGCCCGACCGCGAGCAGAAGATCCTCTACGCCAGCTACGTGGGCGGCTACAGCACGACCGAGATTGCCGCCGCACTGGGGGTCGAGGCGTCTTGGGTGCGGAGGTTGCGCGGGCGTGCGCTGACCAAATTGCGGGCGTGGCTGGGGGATGAGGAGAAGGCGGGCAAGACCGAAGGGTCGGCATCGGAGGATGAAAGGAGAAATCTCCATGGCGTTTGACGGCATTTCCATCAGTGGCAGCGGGATTACCGCGGATCGTTTATGGATGAACGTGATTGCGGAAAACTTGGCCAACGCGCAGTCGACGGTGACCCCCAAGGGTGGGCCGTACCGGTCGCAATCGGTGGTGATGGCACAGGGGTTGACCCCCGCCACCAGCTTTGGGCAGACCTTGTCGCAGACGGCATCGACCCTCGGCGTGCATGTTGCCCACATCGTGGCGAGTCCGGCGCCGCTCCGGCTGGTGTATGACCCGGCTTCGCCGCTGGCTAACGCGGCCGGTTACGTGAAAAAGCCGAATGTGAACGAGGTCACCCAACTCACGGATATGATGGCGGCGAGTCAGAGCTACGACGCCAACGTGACTGCGCTGTCCGACGCCGAGGCGGCGGACCAAGCGGCGCTGAAGATGGGACAGGGAGTATAGACGATGGCGACCCCATACACGGGATTAAGGGCGGCGTGGGAGAAAGTGCCGGTCGCCCCCGAGAAGCGTAAGACGTACGCGATGGTGGCGGTAGCCTTGCTGACCGCCGGAGGGATCACGCTGTGGATGGCGGGGCGGCCCAACTACACCCCGATCTTTACCGGACTCAGTCCGGCCTCGGCCGGCCAGGTGACCCAGCAGTTGACTGCGCTCAAAATTCCCTGGAAGCTGGCCGCGGGCGGCGGGACGGTGGAAGTGCCCCGCCAAGCCGCGGATACCGCGCGGGTGGAGCTGGCGACGCACAATCTGCCGTCGACGGGGCAGGTCGGTTATCAAAATCTGACTTCACTGAGTTCGGCCGGCCTGACCGCGCAGCAATTTAACCTGGAACAGCTGGCGGTGTTGCAGCAAGACCTGGCGGCCACCATCGATGGCATGGCCGGGGTGAAGTCGGCGGCCGTGCAAATCTCGGTGCCCCCGGCCAGTGTGTGGGCGGCGCCGGCCTCGGGGGCATCCAAGGCGTCGGTGTACGTGGACTTCGTCCCCGGATACACGCCGTCGCGCACGCAAGTCTCGGGCATGATGGCCCTGGTGGCCCACGCCGTGCCCGGGCTGAGCGCATCCAACGTGGCCGTCGTCAACCAGCTGGGACAGCTGCTCGATCCGCCCGGTGCGCCGTCGCCCAATTCACCGCCGGGCATCATCGCGCTGGAGAACACGATGGACGCCAAGGCGGCGGCCAGCGTGGATGGGTTGCTGACGACCCTGGTGGGCCCGGGGAACGTGAGCAGCGTGGTGCACTACCAGCTGACCATGCGTTCGAGCACGGGGAGCCAAACGCTGGTGCGTTCGACCAGTCCGGTGTCGGTGAGCAAGTCCACCAGCTCCTATAAGGGGACGGGCGCGGCGCTTCCCGTGGGCACGGCGGGCAACGTACCCCCGGTGTATCTGGGCGGTGGCGGCACGTCGAAGGCGTCCAGCAGCACCTCCCACGTGCAAAGCGTGGTCGGCCAGGCGACCACCCGCTTCACCGTCCCGGCGGGGCAGGTGGCGTCCGTGTCGGCGTCGGTGCTGGTCAACCAAAAGGCTTTGAAGCTCTCCAAAGCCACCGTCACCGCCATCCGCTCGGTGGTCGGCCACGCCTTGGGCATTCCGACGGCGCGCCAGGCCGCGGCAATTACCGTCCTGACCGCCGCGTTTGCGGCCGTGCCGGTGACGACCGTTCCGCCCGTCCCCTGGTATGCGAATCTACGGGTGGAGGCCGGTCTAGGCGCGCTCGCCTTGATTGCCATGGTCTTCGCGATCTGGATGCTCACCCGCCGCCGGCACGGCGTGATTGAGCCGGAAGACGCGTTGATGGCGAGCCCGATCGCCCGCCAACAGGCTCAGCCTCCGTTGGAAGAATCCATGATCGCGAGTCGTGCCCAGCAGGCGATTGATAGGCTCTCGCGCATCACGGAACAATCGCCCAAGGAGGTGGCGGAGGCGGTTGCCCGCCTCCTGGCCCAAGATGCCGCCACAACGGCGGGGGAAAGTCGTGAGCCGCTGGCCTGAGCCAAGAAGCCGCGGACTTCGCAACGCCAGGCGTTTGCCGCGCCAGCGGATGCAGCGAATAAGCGCGGTCAGTCCAGCGCGCAAGGCGCTGAACGCGAAGCATATTTTTTCTTGCCTTGAGCACGGATTGGCGGGCAATGATCGATAAACACGGAAGAGAGTCTTCGGGACGTGTCAGCGTGCCGCAGATGGAGTCCCAGATGGAATGGATAGAACGGCAGGCGGATCACGAGGCAGTTCGATGGGGGATCGGAAGGGATGGTAGACGGTGAATCCGATTGACGGCGTGGGCAAGACTCCGGGTATGCAACCCCTCGCGGGACCCGCAGGCAAAGAGGCGGCCGTGGTCCCGACACCCGCGGTCGGGGCGGCGCCGGGGGCTCCGTTGGCCGGAACCGGTTCGGCCGAAAGCTCGTTGCAAGCTCTGCAGGCGTTGTTCAACGGTCCCGGTCTTTCCCCGGCCAACAGGTCGGCGCTTAGCGATGCGTTGATCCGAGAGGGCCTGCTATGAGCGCCCTGCGGGCGATTGGGGACCGCCTCGAGCCGCCTTCGCCGGTGTCCTCGGGGGCGCTTTGGGACGCCATTGGGGACGACCTGGAGGACCTGCTGGCGCTTTTGGCGGAGGGCGATAGCGAGCGCATCGGCGAATATATGCCCTGGATAGAGCGGGCGGTGGTGGCGGCCAGCGACGGTGCCCGGGTGCCGGCGAGCGACGCGGAGCGCGCGGAGCTCCGGATCAAGGTGGAGCGTGCGATGGACTTGGCGCGCCAGGCGCAAACTGTGGCAGCCGCGTGTGCGGGGATGCTGACGGAGGTGCTGGGGTGCTTTCACCACGCCGACCTGCCCCCGGGCACGCTGTTTCAAGGTTAGGCACCGCGGACAAAGGGGGGTCAGCCCATGAGTGTGGGACCGTTGAACACGCTGAGCGTGATTTTGTCAGGTCTTGAGGTCAGCCAAGAGCAAAGTGACGTGGCAAGCCAGAATATCGCCGGCGCGAGCGACCCCAATTATGCCCGGGAGACGCCGGTGGTGGTTCCCGTAACCGGAACGCCGGTACCCATGGCGGCCGGCACCACGCCGGGAGGAACCTATGACGGCGGGGTCGCGGTCATCAATGTCGTGCGCCAGGCGGCCTCGTATTTGTCGGCCAGCAACCGGGCCCAGCAGGCTCAAGCCGCCTACGCCAAGACGTGGGCCGAGGGGCTGTCGTCCGCCCAGGCCGTGTTTCAGGCCACCGGATCCAATAGTCCGAGTGCGGTCATGGAAACGTTTTTCAATAGTTTGTCGACGTTGAGCCAGTCGCCGACCAACTTGGGCGCGCTCAGCACCGTGGTCGGCAACGCCCAGACGGTGGCCCAGACCTTCAATACCCTGGCAGCCAGCCTGGGCCAGCAGGCGGCGAACGCCCGGGGCCAGTTGGGCGATCAGATTGCCCAGGATAATCAGCTCTTAACCCAGGTGGCCCAGCTCAACCGGGCGATTACCGCGGGCGCCATGGCGGGCGATGTCTCCAACGCGCTCGTGGACCAGCGGTCGGGCTATCTCAACCAATTGGCGCAAGATCTCGGGGCGACGGTGCAGACGATTCCGGTCACCACCCCCGGTGGCCAGCCGGTGGATTCGCCGAGCGGGCAGCCGGTGGATACGATTCAAGTCCGTTTGCCCGACGGCACCGTCCTGGTCGACGGCACCCACGCGGGGACCCTCGCGGTGCAGAGCGGGCCGCCGGCGACGCGGCTTTCCGCCACCACCCCGGGCGGCACTACGGTCACCCCGACCTTCACCGGTACCCAGGGCGGCACCGTGGGGGCGCTCCTCCAACTGCTCAACGGACCGCTTTCCGGCGACGGCAGCGGATCGGCCGCCAACTCGCTCCTCAATCAAGTCGATCAGGTGGCCAACACGCTGGCCACCCAAGTCAACCAGCTGCAAACGGCTTCGAGCGCCTACTATCTCAGCAATCCCGCAACCAAGACGCTGAGCCCGTCGTCGCCCTCCCATCCCCTCTTTGTGGCCCAAACCGGCACCACGATTTCGGCGGCGACCATCGGGGTGGCGCCGGCGATGGTGCAAAACCCCTATGAGCTGGCGACCAGTCAATCCGCGACGGATGCCAACAACGGGGCCAACGCGGAGGCCATGGCGTCGCTGCAAAACGCCAGCGCTGGGCCGGTGGCCGCCTTCACCCGCGTCATGGTGGCGGTGGGCACGGGAGTGCAAAGCGCGAGTGACCAGCAGACGACCCAGTCGGCCTTGGCCAGCCAGACGCTGAAGGCGTGGCAGTCGGTCTCGGGGGTCAACGTCAACCAGGCCGTGGCCGGTCTGGCGACGGCGGCCCAACAGTATGCAGCGCTGGCCAAGGCGATGGGGGCTGTGCAGACCATGGTGAATAACCTGCTGAATGCGGTGATTTGACGGCGATTTGCGCTGGCTCGCCAAGTCCCAGGCCGCAAGGCAGGGGACGGACGGGCTTCACGTTTCGGGCTCATGCACCGGTATTTCCGGAGGTTTAGGGATATTTAACGATAGGGTTGAGAAACGATAGGGTTGAGAAAGGAAGCTAGCCATGCGGGTCACCTTGCTGATGCCATCGGAGCAAATCTTGCAGTCGATCAACCGCCAGGAACAGGCAATCCTGAACGATCAGACCCAGATCTCGACCGGAATCCAGCTTACCGAGCCGTCGAGCGACCCGGCCGCGTATACCCAGGATATGGCCGTCACCCAGAGTCTGCAGCAGACCAAGACGTGGCAGCACGTGGCGACCTCGGCGCTCAGCATGGCCCAGAGCGCAGACCAGACCTTGACCCAGATCAATCAAGCCGCCAACACCGCCTACACGGACGCGCTCAAGATTTTGTCACCGGTGGGCTCCGCGGGGTTTTCGGCGCTCAGTGAGACCCTGACCCAACTGAACGAGTCGATCGGCCAGCTCGCTAATACCAAGGTGGCCAGTGTCTACGTGGTGGGGGGGGCGGCGGGAACCGCCCCGTGGAGCGGAGGCACCAGCACCACGGTGGCGTCCGCACCCGCGATGCAGGTGCAGTTGGGCTCGCATCTGGTGGCCGCGCAGAACGTCGACGGAGGCCCCGCAATTAGCGCCGTGATGCAGGCGATATCGAAGTTGGCGGCGTTGACCCAGGCCGCGCAGCCTGGACAAAGCACCTGGACCAATTCGGTCAACAGCGCGCTGAAGCAGCTGCAATCTGCCCAGGCCAACCTGGGCGGTCTTCAGGCAGAATTCGGCACCAATATGCAAAGGCTGGAGGCCGCTCAAAATATTCTCGCCAACGCGTCGACCAGTCTCACCGCAAGCCAGGCCTCGCTGCAGGATGCGTCAATTCCCGCCGTGGTTTCTCAGCTGTCGACCCAAGAAACGGTCTATCGAGCTGTGCTGCAGGTCAGCGGGCGCGTGCTGCTGCCTTCGTTGGCCAACTATTTGAGCCAAATCGGATAGGACCGCACACGTTTGGCCACGAAGGGTTCGATATGGTAAAGGGAACCCCCTCGTCGGCCAGGTCGAGGAGGACCGCTGGGGGGACGGGACCAAGTCGCGCGGTGTCCACGGCATGGAAAGGTGGCGTGGAAAGGAGAGCGCCCGACTGATTTCCCCAAAGCCCAGGCAGCACGGATGTACACGAGAACCAGCACAGCGACGATAACCGTCGTTCACCAATTGTCATGAAGGGGATGAGCAGATGTACCTCAACACCAATATGTCCGCCTTGCAGGCGATTCAGGCCTTAAGTAATACCTCGGCGCAGGAAAACCAGACCTTGGGCCAACTGTCGACGGGCAACAAGATTACCTCGGCGGCCTCCAACCCCGCCGGTTTGGCCATTTCGGAGCTGATGCAGAGCCAAATCAACGGGTTGAACCAGTCGTCGCACAACGCGCAGAACGGAGTCTCCCTGCTGCAGACCGCTGACGGCGCGATGAGCAACATCGACACCATTTTGCAGTCGATGTACTCGCTGGCCAGCCAGGCCGCCACCGGTACCAACAACTCCAATGACTTGAAAGACTTGCAGGCCGAGATGAACCAATACTCCAAAGAAATCACCAACATCTCCAACACCACGCAGTTCAACAACATCAACCTCTTGGACGGAGGCTTTCAGAATCAGGCGATTCAAATCGGTGCCCAGCAGGGGCAGGCCTTGAGCCTTAGCATCAACTCGATGGATTCGGTGAGCCTGAAGGTTGCCGGGTACAGCGCCGCGGTGTCAAGCAACGCCGCTGGGCTGCAGACTTCCACCCTCAGCCTCGGTGCCGGATTAACGGTGGGTAGCAAGTACGAGGTACAGTTGACGGCCGCGTCGGCGGCCGCGGTGTCGACGATTACCCAAAGTGCGGATTTTGGCACCGCAGCCACTTCTGAGGTAACGGGCACCTTCGGCGGCAGCGCCACCACCACCTACTCGATTGCCGTCACCACCAATTCCGCGGGCAGTTTTATCTACGCGGTAACCGGCAGCGACGGGTACTCGAATTCGATCGTCACCTCGGCCGCCCTAGCGGCGATTACCATTAACGACACCGCTGCCAGCGCCAGTCTGACGTTTACTCCGGCTTCATCCACTACCATTGCGGCAGGCGATACCGCGTCGTTCACCATGACCCCAGGCAGCGCCACCTACGCCTTGGCTGATGGCTCGGGCACCCCGGTCAACGGCGGCACTCCCATCACCGTCAGCGGCCAGGCCGAATTCGCCAATACGATTACCGTCGGCGACACCAGTTCGGGGCAAACCGCGACCGGTCAGGTGGTGTCCTTCAGCATCGCGACAGCCACGGCAGCCGGCCTGACGAGTGTGGGCGGCACCAGCGTGACCACGGGCAACACGGTGTTCACGGTGGGCTACAACGGGCAGACGGCGACGCTGGTGCCCGGTTCGGTCAGCCTGAGCACCACCGATTATGCGAGCGCGAACACGGGCGTGAACATCTCAACCCAGGCGTCGGCTCAGGTGGCCATGACGACGATTGGCAACGCGATTCAGATCGTCGACAACCAGCGGGCCAACGTGGGGGCCAAGGTGAACCGACTGACCTTCGCGCAGAATAACGCCAAAACCGAGGCCACCAACCTGCAGCAGGCGTACGCCGGGTACATGAACACCAATATGCCAGCGGCGACGGCCAAGTTCATGCAGCAGCAGGTGCTGGTGCAGGCGGACGTCGGATTGCTGTCGCAGGCCGAGCAGTTGCCGTCGAATCTGCTCAAGCTCATTCCCTAGAGCTGAACGCCAGGGGGAAGGACTCGGGTGCTGGAAGGCGGGGCTCTGTGCCCTGCTTTCCGGGCCTGGGTGGCAATGGCGGTGAGGAGAACGCATGCAAAATCCTTACGCGACTTCAGAGATGGACGGCACGCCCAAGGAAATGTACCCCGTGTTGGCCTGGCGGGGCATTTTGAAGTTGCTTGCTGAAGCCGAGCGGGCGATTGTCGAGCGACGGGTGGAGGACCGGCACCGGGCGTTGATGCGGGCACAAACTTTGGTGGGCATCTTAGACAACGCGATCGATGTGGGTCGCGGCGGGCAAGCCATGGAGCTCGTCAAGACTTCGCACCACAATATTGTGCAACTCATGGTGTATGCCAACTTGAGCCAAGACGTGCGAGCGGTGCACAAGGCTCGGGAGATCGCCGTAGCCTTCGAGGAGATGTGGTCACAGGCGGTGAACGGCCGGCGGCAGCCCGCGGCCGACCGTTAGTGGGAGGCAAGGAGAAGGGAGGACGCGCCAATGATTAACCCCTTGGGGGGCATCGTGTCAGCATCCAACACGTCGGGGCTCGAGCAGAGCCTGATCAATAATCCGCAAATCATTCAGTCGATGATTCCCGGGGTGAACCTGGCCGCGCTGGCATCGACGTTGCAGATTGAAACCAGTCTCGAAGAGCAACCGCTCACCAATCTCAATACGCAAATGGCGACGTTTTCCAGTCAGAGCCACGCCTGGTCGCAAGTGTCTACGGCGTTGCAAACCGTGCAGACCGACCTTGGCAAACTGGCTACGGTGCAAGCCATGAATCCGAGTTCCGAGCCGGTGTCGTCCAACCCCAACGCGGTAACCGCCAGCGGCACGACCGCTCCGGTAGGGCAATACAACGTGAGTGTGTCGAGTCTGGCCGCGCCTCAAATCACGAACTCCAACGTGGTCAGCGGGAGTCCCAGCACCGCGCTGGGCTACAGCGGGACGCTGACGATTAGTTATGACGGCCAAAGTGCCCAAGTGACCGTCTCGGCAACGGATTCGTTGAACACCATCGACCAGAACCTTCAAAGTGCCTCGGCCAAGGTCGCGGGTTTGAATTTGTCGGTGACGGAGTTACCGTCTTCGTCCGGCACCGCCTTGTCGCTGTCGGCCAACACCGGCTCGGGGAGCTTCACCGTGGCGGCTGCGGGCAGCAACCTGCCGCTCACCTTTACGACCACCGCATCGCAGAACGCGATTTACACGGTCAACGGAGTGCAGAATCAAAGCGCGACGAATACGGTCGCCAACGCGCTGGCTTCGGGAACCACGTTGCATCTGCTGCAGACGACCACCTCGCCGGTCACCTTGACGGTGTCGGCCAATTCGCAACAGGTGAACAAAGAGGTTGGTACGTTGATTTCGGATATTTCTTCCGCGGTGAACACCATTAACCAGATGAGCGGGCAAGGTGGTGCTCTGGAAGGGAATGCAGCGTTACTTAACGTCGCCCAAAACCTGGTGAGCTTCCTTTCGCAGACGAATGCTGCGTTGCCCGTGGGCTACCAGTCGCTGCTGGACATGGGCCTCAGCGTGTCGTGGTCCAAGTCCCAAGGCGAGAGCATCAGCTTCAACAGCGCGCAATTTCAGCAGGCGCTGAATACAGACCCCAGCGCCGTCACCGCGCTGTTTACGGGGGTGCCGGCGAGCGGGACGGCATCGGGGACGGGGATTTATCAGGCAATGAATGGGTATCTCACCCAGTTTCTTGCCCCCAGCACGGGAATCGTCGCCTCCGCCCAAAACGGTATCACTCAACAGGAGCAGACGCTAAGCTCGGAGGAAAAATCGCTGCAGCAGCTGGTGCAACAGGAACAGACCAATACCGACAACCAGTTTATCGCGGATTTGCAGAGCATGTTGCAAAACGCCGCACTCGGACAAGCGCTAACCGCCCAGCTCAACCCGGGGGCGTTGACCTCGGGTTCTTCGGGTTCCTCAGGGGGATAAGCAGGACCGCCTTGCGCGCCAGGGCAGAGGATGAAGAAGGGGAAGGTGGCCCGATCCAAAGGGTCCGCGCTTCCCCGAAGGGTTGAAGGGAGGGAGATCCATGGCCCAACGCAGTCGCCATCGCCCCTTGATCACGGTGGGCATCATTGCAAAAAACGAGGAAGACTTTATCGGCACCACTATCAAGTCGTGTCGGCGGTTGAAGGCGGAAGTGCTGGTGGGGGATACGGGATCCACCGACCGAACGGCTGAAATTGCGGCCCGGGGTGGAGCCCGGGTGTTTTCGGTGCCTTGGCGCAATGATTTTGCCGCCGCCAAGAATGCCGTGCTGGACCGAGCCCGCGGAGCATGGGTGCTGTTCATCGACGCCGATGAATGGATTCGCGATGGTGACCAGGAAACCATCCGTAGACTGATTGCGCAATACCACGCGGATCTCAGCGTGGGGGGGTTCAGCGTCTATCAGACCAATCTCTTGTCGCTGGCCGGAAAAGAGGTGATGGACAAGGCGCGGCCGGGGCGTATTTTCCGCAATCGGCCTACCACTCGCTATCGATATGCGATCCACGAGCAGATTACCCAAAGCGTGCAGGGAAAGGTGCTCTACGCGGACATCGAATTTATTCACGCCGGATTCACCGCCGAAGTTACCATCAAGAAAAACAAAAGTGCGCGTAACATTGAGATTATCACCGAATTGATCCAGAATATTGACCACGACGACCCTCATCAAATCTATTTGATGACCCAGCTGGGTCGAGAATACCAGCGCCTCGGCAAGTTCGCCGACGCCGAGGAGCACTATAAGCGAGCGGTGGACCGGTACACGTCTGGGATCGACGACGGTACGATCCAGACCAGTCCCTTCGGGTCGATTCTCTTTTCTTATGTTGCGGAGACGCTCGAAATCCAAGCGAAGCGTCAGGAAGTGCTCGCCTATGCCCGCCGAATGCGCCCGTACGGTTTGTTTCCTCAGGCCGACCTTCCCTTTTTTACCGCCATGGCCTACTATAACCTGCACCAGTACCCGGCGGCGCTATCCGCCTTCATGGAGGCCTTGGCTTGCATTCGTAGTGGGAGGCTGTTGCAAGAATACCTCTCCACCGATCGGGTGGTGTTGACCTACGCCGGCCTCTTGGATTCCGCTGCCAAGTTGAACGCTGGCACGGAATTCATGGGCGGCATTCTGGTTGAAGCGCTTACCGCGTATCCTAACCGAGACCTCTTGGGCAAGGTGGCGGCCAATCTGTTGGCCCGCATGGAGCGGGAACAGGTCGAAGCCCTCGTCGGGCAGATTCCCCCGCAGGCCTGCAGTACCATTGCGCAATGGGCGTTGCAGTTGGGATTCGGGTGGGTATGCACCATGGCGTCCGAGGCCGCGATTAGCCGGGGCAGCCATGACGCCAACCTCTGGGCCGGGGTCCTGGGAATGCACATGCAGCATGATCAAGCGGCCTTGGCGTTGTTGAATTCTATTCCTGAGGACCACGTTTCGTACCCGCTGTCGCGTGTATTGGCGGCAATGGCGGAATATAACGCAGGGAATCGGGAGGCCTATGAAGACGCCTTGAAACGCTTGGACCCCTTGATTGCCACGCATGTGCGGCAATGGGCTGGCGAACGGATTCCGGACGACGCCGTGGAGATGGGAGATTCGTACTGGCAAACGCTTGGCCAGATTCTTCCGGTGCCGGTAGCGAAAGGCGGCCAGCACTTGGCTGCGGAATGGATGGGATTGGAGCGGGCGGCCGGTGACCGCGGTGACGCTCACAGGAGTCAGAATTTGCGCGGACCGCGGGAAACGCGAACGGGCATGACGAAAGGCGGGGCCGAAGGTGTCGACTCACGACATAACTAACGTTAGGGAAGGAGCCGTCGGCGGGTCGACGTCGGCGACGCTATCCCCGTGCGATGCTTCCGCGAACACCAACCAAGGTCGGATTGCGGTTCGCCTGGCCGAACCGAAGGATGCGGAGGGGATTCATCGCCTGTTGCTGACCATCAGCCGCGAGACGCCGTATCTGGGCGACTGGGGCCCGGGGATTCGGCTGGATCAGTTTCGCGCATTCCTGGCCCAGCAGCACGAGCGGGTCTTGCTGGCCATCGCGGTAGACCCTGATCAGAAGGTCTGGGGATACGGGCATGTGATTAACAGCACCGTGTTTGGACTGCCGCAGGCGATGTCGCACATCGCGCAGATCGCCGTGGCCGTCGACGCCGCCGAGCGCGGACGGGGACTGGCAAAACGTTTGATCCGTTTCAGTGTGGAGGCTGCCGCCCGAACCATGGATGTGCTGACGATCCGGGCCGCCATCTGGGATTCCAACGTGGCCAGCATTCAGGCCTTTCGGCGGATGGGATTTGTGGCGGTGGCCGATATTCCCGGCCAGTTCCGGGACGGTGAGGGCGGGTTGCACGGAGAGATCCTGATGAATTGCGATCTGGCGGAATGGAGAAGGGCTCATGGAATCGGGCGAGAAACGGAATAACTTTCGCATTGACGTGGTGTTGTCGGTCAACCTGGCGGCAAATCGCCAAAGGGTGTCGGGGGAAATTCGTGACGTGTCGATCGGGGGTGCGTTGGTGGTCGGCCCGGAGATGGGAATAGGAACGCGGGTGGATCTGGAATTTGAACTCCCCGACGGTGGGCCGTCGCTTCGGATACCGGGGGTGTGTGCCCGCCGGACGCTGATCGAGGACCGGCCGGCGCTGGGGGTGGAGTACCTGCCCAATGCGTTGTCGCCGGAGCAGGAAGCGCGCCTGAGCCGATTTGTGCGTCAGCTGGAGCGGGCGCGCTTGGCGGCTCGGGCCGAACAGAAGGAGGAAATGGGATGATTGCCAACCGGGAATTAAGCTGGTCGGACCCGCTTTTGGACATCGCCACGCCGCTGACCGCCGTGTTGGGCAGCGCGCGGATGAGCGTCGGCGAGCTGATGGAATTGCGGCGCGGCGCCACCATCTTGCTCGAGCAGACGGTGAACGACCCGGTGCAGGTCTATGCCGGATCGGTCGAAGTGTGCCAAGGCACCGTGTATGCGCAGCGCGGACATTACGCGATCCGCGTGGAAACGCTCAATCTCATGGCGGTCGAATCCGCCGGGGGCCGGGAGGCCCCAGCTCGGGATGCGGGCGGAGCATGACCGAATTTGGTGGAGAGCGCCGAACCCACGGGGATGGGGCTGCATAGGTGCCGGATTCTTGGCCTAGCGATCCCCCCATCCGTTGAACCTTGGTTCAGGTGGCCGAACGCTTCTGCTCGGGGCGGTGCTGGAGGGCGCCCCCTGCGTCGCGTGGCTGGTTGCAGAGAGACTGCGGAAACGGCCGTCACGGATGGGCATTGGGTGGACGCGGCCCGCTGCCCGACGACCGTTTTGGCGTTTCGCAAGCAGCGGTCGACGGCCGCACTCTAGGCGGCGAGTCTGCGTTATGCGGTGACCCGGTCGGGGTTCGATCCCATGGCTGCGCATCCGGGCGATCGTCGGAGGAAGCCTGCTTCAGAGCTATCATTTTTAAAGAGGGTGGTTCCGGGGACAGATTGCGGGCAGCACCGACGGTGTACGAAGCGGGACCGGGCTGGATGGCTGGACCGGCCCCGCCGGCATCGGCGATAGGGATGTCGGCCGGGGCGGCTTCGGGCCCGGGCAGGGGGGCGGAAGGAGACGTGGAGTGACCATCTTAGTGGCTGATGACGCCGCCTTCATGCGGATGCGTTTAAAGAAACTCTTGGAAGAGGCGGGTCAAACGGTAATTGAGGCTGCCAATGGTCAGGAGGCCATTGACGCCTATCAGGCCCACCGACCGTCTCTGGTGTTGATGGATATCACCATGCCCGACGTGGATGGCGTGACCGCTACCCGACGGATCTGTCAGTTGGATCCCGCAGCCCGGGTGATTATCGTTTCCGCCCTGGGGCAGCAAGCCATGGTGATTTCGGCGATTCAAGCGGGCGCCAGGGATTTCATCGTCAAGCCCTACCAGCCGGAACGGGTGTTAGACGCGGTGAATAAATGGGGTGCATAACCCGGGAAGAGCGCTGGGGTGGACGGCCGCGCCGAAATTCCTAAGGGGTTCCCGTTCAGGTTTTGTGAATGTGAATGCACGGCGGCTTGCGATTCCCGGGGGCATGGCGGCAAAGGGCGTGCAGGGCGCCAGGGCCGTCAGAGGAGGATAATTCGGTGGAAGCAAAAGGAATGGTTGCCGTATGGGAAAAAGCATCAATTCCGGCGCTTGCGCAAGCCAGTCGGATCCTTCGCGAATTTAGTGGGTTGGACGTGGAAGTTCGGGAGACTTCTGTCGCCAGCGTGGCGTGGGACACGGTGGCGGGTCGGGTGAACACCCATGTGGCCGAACCCCTGTACGCCGTGCATATTGGTGCGCAGGGCTTATTTGATGCACAGCTGTTGTTGCTTTTTTCGGAAGTCAACAGCCAGCGTCTGGCGGCGGCCATGCTGGGCGATGCCGTAGCCTTACCGCTGAGCGACTTAGCGCTGTCGGCCTTGGCGGAAGTGGGGAACGTCGTCGGCACGGCCTTTTTAAATGTGTTTGCCGACTTATTCGGAGCGGTCTGGGAACCCACTCCCCCGCACGTGTACTTTTCCCCGACCGGCCAGTGGCTGCGCAATGTCCGCCCGGGCACCACCGTTTTGGTGACCGAGGCGCTCTTTCGAATCACCGATGAGGCAGTGTTTGGGGAAATTATGGTGATTCCGTTGTTGAAGGAGGGCGCCGGCGGAGGGTCCGCATGAAGGCCCCTCGTCCCCTGAGCGTGGTGATTGTGGACGACTCGCCCTATGCCCGCTACGTGCTCGAGCGTCACTTGGCGGCTGAAGGATTTCTCGTGCTAGGGGATTTTGGCCGTGCCGAGGAAGCCATTTGGGCAATTCCGACCCTGGCGCCCGACCTGGTCACGATGGACGTCCTGATGCCAGGACTCAACGGGATTGAAGCCGTACGCGCGCTGCGCACGCGATGGTCGGGCAGCATTCTCATGGTGTCGAGCCGGACCCGGCAGGGTGCGGCGGCCACCTGGGCGGCGTTGGAAGCCGGGGCCGATGACTTTGTGGCCAAACCGGAGGCGGGATGTTCTTTGGCGGACGTGATCGCCGTCGTGGCGGCCAAGGGGCGCAGCCTGGTCGCCGCGCGCAGCGCTCATCGTGATCCGGCGCGGGTCGGTGCGAATGCTGAGCTGGCGGCATTACCGGGAGAACGGGAATTACAGCTGTTGGTGATGGGAGCGTCCACCGGGGGGCCCCGCGCGGTGTCGGGAATCTTGGCGGGATTGAACGGACCGCCGCGCATTCCGATCGTGATCATTCAGCATATGCCCGTAGGATTTACCCGGTTTTTTGCCGATCGCCTGGCCGAGGTGGCAGGTTGTGCGGTCCGGGAATCGCCGCTGGACGGTGCCGCAATTGCGTTTCACCCGCCCCCCATTGTCTTGGCCGCGTCGGGCCAACATCTTCACGTCAGCCGGAGCGCGTGTTGGAGTACGCCCGGCGAGCGCCGGCACGGCGTGATCCCCGCCCTGGATGTGACTCTGCAAGACGCGGCAGCGGCATTCGACGCCCGTCTGGGGGCGATGGTGCTGACCGGCATGGGGAATGACGGCCGGCAAGGGGCCATCGCCGTGCGGCGCGCGGGCGGGGTGGTGATTGCCGAGTCGCGCGACACGGCCGTCATCTGGGGGATGCCGCGCGCGGTGGTGGAGGCCGGTGCCGCCAGCCGGGTCTGGCCCCTACCGATGATTCGCCATTGGCTGCGGCGGGTGGTGCGGTGATGCGGCCCGACGCCTGCCATTTTGATGCCGGCGACTGGCAGGCGTTTACCAGCCTGCTGGCAAAGCGCTGGCACGTGGACTGGTCGGGCTATAAGCAGGCGCAGCTGCAGCGGCGGACGCACGGCTTCCTGGCCTATGAGGGCTTTCCCAGTCTGCGCGCCCTGGCCGCCAAGGCGGCCACCGACGGAGCGCTGGTAGCCCGGCTGCATTCGTATCTTACCATCCATGTCACCGAGTTTTTCCGCGACCCCGATTTCTGGCGTCGGCTTGGCCGGCTGCTTCAGTCAAGGCCAGCGAGAGAGCTCCGCGCTTGGTCGGCGGGGACGGCCTGGGGCGCGGAGGCGGTTTCCCTGGGGCTCCTGTGCGAACAGTTGCACCTGAACTATACCATCCTGGCCACCGACAACGACGCGGATACCATCAAAGCCGCGCGGACCTTGGAGTATCCGGCGGGGGTAGCGGCGGCGCTGCCGACCGCATTGCGGGCTCAGCTGCAGCCGAGCGGTCCCGATCGGGTGCGGGTCCCCGCGCGGATTGCCAGCCACGTGACGTTTCGGGTGCATCATTTATTGCGCGATGCCTTTCCGGTCGGCCCGTTCGACCTTGTCTTGTGCCGCAACGTGCTAATCTATTTTGAATCCCCGGCCCGACGGGAGGCGATTGGGAGATTTACAGCGGGCCTGGCGGACAACGGAATCTTGGGCCTGGGGGCCACCGAGGCGCTCCTGGAATGCCATCAATTTGGCCTGGTCAATGTGGCGCCTTCCCTGTATCAAAAGGCGTGACCGATCCGGTCCCGTCCCGCCTGCCGATATTTTCCTCCCCGCGGGCTACTAGGAACTTTTGCCTGAATCGCATACAATCTACGGTAGGAGGCGATCAGATGTTAGCCAAGAGATGGCGAACGTTAGAACGTCAGCGGCCTCAGTTGCGTTATGTGAAATGGGGAGAAGCCATCGGCGTCCTCTTCATTCTAGGGCGATTCGTCGGCCTGGGCAGCGTCGTGTTTGGACTCATCTTGATGGCAGGCTTCGGCCTGTGGGGATATTCGGTGCTGAACCGAGAGTCCTGAGCCGGGGAGGAGGCGGGCGATCAGCCTACCCTCAGCGGTCGATTTGGACGGCTACCGCGAGCACGAACCCGGCGCCAAACGCGGTCAGGATGCCGATCATGGCCAGCGGCTGAAATCCCGACAGCACCAGGTTGAAAAGAAGCAGGATCAGCGCCCACCGGACAGCGCCCTCCATGTGGTGGGACATCATCACCCGGACATAGGCGCCGGCCAATCCGAAGGCGGCCAGCGAAGCTCCGGCGCCTGCGACGGATGCCAGGTGTTCGACCGCCCCGGCAATGAAGGCCGAGCCGAAAAACACCACCAGGTATTGCCACCACCGAGTCATGGGTTCGATAGCCGAGCCGACGATCCAGACGAACACCCCCTCAAACAGGAGACCCAGGAGACCGCCTGGATATAGCGCGGAAAGGACATAGGTCAGCACCCCGCCTGCCGGTCCGCTCAACACGACTGCCAAGGTTCCGGAAAAAAAGTTCATTACCAGCCAGGCCAGCACCATAAGGCCGAGAAGCACCTTGGTAATTGGGGCGTCATTGAAGGCTCCCCTGCCTGCGAGCCGGTCACGGCGCAACATCTCACGGCGCCGTTGTTGCCAAAACTTTCTGGTCTCTCTATCCATCCGCCTCGTTCCCTCCGAATCGGGGCTTCAAAATCGGTGTAGCGAGCCTATCGAAGCCCCCCAAAACAGTGTATCGAATCTCTGCACGCCCGGAAAACATTGTATCGAAATGGAAGGGAGTTTGTCGCGGCCAAAAAATGCTGCTTGGCGGCCGAAGGACTAGGCCCCCCGGGGAGATACGAGTAATCTTTACCCATAAGCAGGAATATATTGCCGTCTTGTCGAGCGAGCATGCCGGAAAGGTTTACGATGACAGCCCGGCGGCCTGGGCGAACCGCAGGAACCCGTTTCCCATGCCGCAGAGCTGCGCCCCCCAGCATGAAAAAAAAGGGGCGTTGCCGGCAATTTGGCGTTGCGGTACAGAGGTCCAAGGCTGGGCGGGCTTACGAAAGCCCTAGGAGCTTGTCCATAAATCCCCATGAGCACGTGCAAAACTACAATATATTCCACAGTTTCTGGAAACGGTACCATATATTGTGGATATGGTTGGCATGAT
>JAJZZH010000176.1 GCA_021797675.1 Bacillota bacterium
CAGTGAGCCAGATTATTGTTGAGTCTCAAGTTCTGGAGCCACGGTTTTCTCACGCTCTCGTGCCGCATTTTGGGTGTCAAAAAGGGTCGATCCGGGCGGATCGACCCTGTGTTGGCGCTCATGCTATTTGTCATCACGTTGACTCATATAACAGCCATCCGAAGGACCACGGTTCTCGACCTGGAGAAGGACGGGAACCTCCAAGATATCAGCCCGATGGGCTGGGATTCGCGTGGAGCGTCGGCTGAAATGCACAGCCCACGCCCCACGCGAATGTATTATGGGGAGGTGAATGCGCTCCGAGGGATCCTCTCCCATCACGCCAGAGCCCCCGTGACACGGGACGCGATAATGACAAGGTATGGAGTCAAACCGCTGCCCAATTCCGTGAGCCTCAATCCCCTGGCTTCCTTCTTAAAATGGCAAGGGCTCGGGCAGATCCTCCGGGAAATCTTCCCGGTGCACATGGTAACTCAACCCATGCTGGACCCACCGCTGGCGGTCGCGCCGTTTTTGCGGCCACGGTTGCCCCGGCAGAAACGACGGATCGATCCACCACCAAAAGGCATAAAACTCATGCAACGTTTCGACAATGGGAAATAAGTGCGGCGCATCCGTGAGGCGCAAGCCGGAGGCTCCTTGGACCAGGTACCGCCCCCAATCGGCCAAGGTCAGGCCGGCCCAGCCGGCCTCGGTGCCTTGCACCCAGGTGGCCGCGTCGGCGAGAATCCGGGCCGCACGCCGAATCCGCCGCTGGGAGCCCCCTTGGCTCCGGGTAAATTCTAAGAATTCCTGAATGCGATCGGCTCGTTGATTATCCGGGCTCCACACCACCGCTCCCGGAAACCGGGCCACCGTTTGGACCCGGAAAGGAGCGGCTATTCGTATTTTACGCATGTGGTCCTCCTCATTGTTGACTTATACCGGACCGGCCCATTGCAATTCCTCTGGCGCGGTGGCCACGACGGCCTCATCGATTAAGGGCTGTTGACCGCCGTACGCCGCCAGCAAGCAGGCGGTGGCCCACGCATTCATCCGCCGCGGGATTCCTTGGGACCAGTCCCAGCCACTTTTCAAAGCCGTTTCGGTAAAGAGGGCGCGGTCAATGCCCACCTGATGGAGATGATGGGTGACATAGGCCGTGGTTTCAGCGGCCGTTAACGGCCGCACCTGATACGCGATGGTAATGCGTTGGCGCAAAGCTTCCAGGGGCCGCAGGGATAATTTACGCCGTAGTTCGGTATGCCCCACTAAAATCAGCACCAAGGGGGCGGTACTGTCCATGGCAAAGTTGAGCAAGTGGCGCAAAGACTGCAGCAGATGCGGGGAGAGCAAGTGCGCTTCGTCGAGGAGGATCAGCGGCACCCGATTTTGTTGAGTCACCATCGTCCAGAGCGTCTGACGCACCGCTCGTTCAGTTTCCAAGGCGAACGGGCTGGGCAGCAGCGCGAGTTCATACGCCAGGGCCCGGTAGAACACGCGCGGCGTCCAATCTTCCTGGGCCGGCAGATAGACGGAGAGAAATTGGCTGGGCGGCAGGGCCGCGACCGTGGCGCGCAAGGCCGTCGTTTTCCCGACGCCGGACTCGCCGGTGACGGCGAGGACCCCTCGTTCACGAATCACGGCCTGCAATCGCGCTTGGCATTCGGCTAAGGGCGGGGAGAGAAATAAGGTTTCCACCGCGACGTTGCGCGTAAAGGGGGCGGACCGTGCGCCGAAGTGCTCCCACCACATCATGATGTGGGTCCCTCCGGACCAGACGGGGCGGGGGCTGGTTGCGCCCGGTACGTCAGCCCGTGCGCCCGTCGTTGGGCTTGCTGATCCAATAAGACGTCCAAGTAACTGATGCCCGGTCCCGCCGGATTCGTTTCCGGGCCTCCTCCCCGCGGCGCGGGGAGGGGATTCTCCCCGTCCGCGCGCACCGCGGGGCCATACAACGTGTCCTCATACCACACTTCGACTGTCTCATCATGATTGGGCGTATAGCGCAACTGCACTTTGACTTGCAGCAATCCTTCGGGTACGATCCATCGTAGGCCGCGCCACCGCACCTGGCCCGTTTTGTCCACGGTCCGCACCACTTGCTGGCGCAAGGCGGCATGCAGGGCCTCCCAGGTTATGACGCGGTGCACCCCGCCCGTGCCCCACCGCCGCAATGGTGTTTCGCCCGTTTCCCCATGCACCCGGCGATGATAGTGCTCCTCACACCACGCGCTGAACCAGGTGTTCAATTGGCCCAACGACTCGGCGGGCTGCACCCGCAGCTCCGGCAAAAACGAGGACTGCACGAAGCCCCATAATTTTTCTTGCTTACCCTTGCCAGAAGGTGTGTACGGCGGGGTATGCAGCAGGCGCACGGCGAGCCGTGCTAGGACGATTTCCAGCCGATGGCTCACATAGATTCCTCCATTATCGGTGTAGAATTTTTGGGGCAGCCCCCACCGTTGCCAGGCCTCTCCCAACAATTGTTCCAAGGTCTCGCTATCGGCTTGCCAGACAAAGCGGCCCGCGACGATGCGCCGCGAATAATCGTCCATGAGCACCAGACAATAGGTGGCCCGCTTGCGCTCCGGATCCTCGGGCGTCGGGTCGAGCAAATAGGGGCCATTCATCACGTCGGATTGCCATAACGCCCCGGGAGCCGGTGCCTCCCAGCGCCGATACCGCTTGGGCGCCGCGCTCTGCAAGCGCCGGCGGGTGATCCCCGCGCGATGCCAGTGACGATAGAGGGTACTGGGGCTGATGTGTGCCACGGCCACAGGATCCAGGGCCGCCGTCGGACACCACGCTGTCAGTAAGGCGAGGACTTGCTCGGCGCTGCGTTCCGGCACTTCGCGTTTGAAGGCGACAGCTTGGTCCCACAATGCCGACGGAATGGCCTTGAGCGCGCCGAGGTCGGCACGGCGTGCGGGTTGCAGCGCGTCAAATCCCCCGGTGCGGTAGAGATGGCAATAATGCCGGACCACGCGGGTCGAGGGCACCCACGGGTGCCCCAGGGGATTCGTCGGAGGATGGTCGTGCAGATACTGCCAAAAGTCCCGGCGATCCGCCGTGGAGGCCGCAGGATCTAACAGGGGGCTAATCAGGCGATAGCGATATAACGCCCAGGCCTCGCGTTCGTCATCAGTCAAGAGAAAGTCAGCTCCTTTCGGGGATCTCTCTTGACATTATCGGAGAGTCGGGTCGGTGAGGAGGGGGCAATCATGGTGGCAAGGACAGGAGCGGGAGACGCAACCGCCGCCCGAGATGACTCCGTGCGGGAATCGGGCCTGCGGGCATGACTTCAGGAAAGACGCGACGCCAAAAAATCCAGCCACTCGGCGGCGCTTCGCCTCCCATCAGCAGTGCCAACGCCTGCCACGCGACTTCCAGCCAGGCCCAGGCAGCGGACCGCGCGGTGAGCGGAGGATGCCACGTTTGCATATCGACCAAGGGGGCCGCCGTCCAGGGGACGGCCGTCTGTTCGACCTGCTGATGCCAGGCGGGCAATTCGTCACGCCAGCGATGCCACCGGCTGGTCACCATCTCTTCGGACACTGGATGCGCCGCCGCCACGGCGGCGACCGATTGGCCTTGCACGAGCAGCGCGGTCAGAATACTTTCGAGCATTTCAACGGTCAAACGCTCATAGGGCAACAACCAGGGGGGAAACACTGTTTCGATGGTCCCACAGGCACGGCAGCGCACATGCGAGAGAAACAACGGCGCTTCTTGCCCGGGCGCACAGAGGACCCACCGCCAATGGCCTTCGTTCACGGACCGGCGACCGTGGCACTGCGGACAGGAACGCCAGTCGGCCTCGAGGTGTTCGGTCAAATATTGTGCATACACGGGACTAATCCGGTCGGCCGTAGGGATCAAGGGTAGATAGGGTGGGATCATAAAAAAACCCGACGGATCTCGGCCCAGACTGCTTCGGCCGCCTGGTTTGGTCCCCCCCGTTCCGCGTCCGACGTTCTCCTTGATGACTACGACACCATAGAACCGCGGACAAAGCAATTTTTAAGCAGACAATAAAACAAAAATAGGGCCGGTTTCCAGGAGGCGGCACGCGATGGTGAGAAAAAACCTATGCGAAATGGCAAAATAACGTGGGAATCAACACCATAAGACGGTCTGGGAGAACACGAACCGCTGCTGGGTCTTGCCGCGGACGGCGACGGTAGCGGATTTCCATGAGGATTGGGGCAACGTATCGGCCCACTG
>JAJZZH010000009.1 GCA_021797675.1 Bacillota bacterium
TTTTCCTCATGATCGCAGGAAATCCTTGGAAAGTCCAGCTCGGATTTGGCCGATAATACCGTATCCACCAATATGCCAAACATGATGAATACCGCCAATATTGCCAATATTGGCAATATTGGCAATTGGATTCCATGACAACGGACTTACGTCGTCCTGTACTAGTCCCCTTCCCGTTTGATGACCTGTCGACGACAAAAGTCCGTCCAGCCCTATGCTTAACCGAGCGGTTGGGTAGCCATGACCATGTGGTCGTGGCCTTTATTACGAGTCAAGTTCTCGGCGAGTTGGATCCCACGGATATTGTGATTGAGCCCACGGACGAGGATTTCGCGCAGACGGGTCTTCGGGTGGCGTCAGCCATTCGCCTCCACCGCCTGATGACTTTGAGCATCAGAATCGTTCGTCGGAAATTGGGGACCTTACCGGAGGCGTTGCAGCAAAGGACACAAGAGGGACTTCGGCAGTTGTTTGATTTGTGACACTCAGGCGTCCGACATTACGATCATACGTGGGTGAGATGGAGAGCTCAGCCTAAAGAAGTCACCCGTCACCATGCCGTCACCAAGACGCGATGGATAGGGTGTTATGGTATGGACACGGTAGAGACCGGGAACCCCCGAAACCCCTGCTACACAGGAATGTAGCATATCGGAGCAACGCCGTCGATTCCAGAGTGCGGTTCTTCTAATCACGGCGTCGCAGGTTCGAATCCTGCCGGGGACACCATCTCGAAACCCTTTCACCGCAAGCGATTGCGGCTTTTTTATTTCAAAGACAAATCTCGCATTTTCCTCGGCGTCACCACGAGAGTGCGGAGCGGAAATAAGCGGTGGATAGTATGTACGAGCAATCAAGGATAAGCAAACTGTGAGAGTTGCCCGACAGCTTTTATCACCGCTTCATTGTTCCCTAAAGCCGGACCCTGACGATCGTCACGCTCGGTCAAGGAGTCAAGGTCGCGTTACTCCACCAAGCGGCAAAGTAAGCGAGCCATTTCTGGCTCTTGCACAATGACTGCTATCCGTTCAAATATGCCGAGCCCAAGTTTGGCTCACTGACGCACAAATAGAACACCCAAGCCCATCTTGGGTCATCGTATATTGCGAGTTGCTTTACTCCGAGAACTGGCCTCAACGGTTGATAGCAGCCTTTGTGCAAGATCCAAAAAACTGTCGCAAGTCCGTGGAGTCCTGCACGTTGTTGATCGGTGCTTCGGCAAAAGCCCCGATGACTGGAAGCTATTCGATCAAGTTACCGTTTCTGTGCAGGTTTTGACGTCGTTGGGAGATGCTCCGCCAAGCCCGATTCCTAAGATCGATGGTAAACATTCGGTGAACCCGGTAAGTGCGGAAAAGCTTTCCCCCGATAACGCATCGAATTTTGACACCCGAAGAAGGCGAACGCGGCTACTATTCTGCGGGGTGGGTCAAACCCTTTGGTCAGGCGGTGACCGCAGCGGTAAGGCGGGGGCCGAGGGGCCTCTTCGCCGTAGGATCGGCCCTCACTGAGCAGCTGAGGCGGCATTGACGACAGCCGGATCGGCGGAATGGGCCGGCGGCAGGAAAGCGGCCAGGTCCGCTTCCGAGAGCGGCTGGTGTCCATTGGCCGCATAGGCGGTGAGATAATTGGTCAAATAGGTCGCGGGGTCGTGGCCGTTTTGTTGCGCCGTCGTGCACAGCGTCCACACCATCGCCGCTAAGTGGCCGCTCCACTCGGCCCCGCTCCCGTAGTAGTTTTTCCGCCCGACGACCGGCGTGCGGAGCAGGCGCTCACCAGGTAGCCCGAACACCTTACGGTGCTCGGGCCCCTTCAGAACCGGACGTGCACGTTTCCGCGCATCCGGCTCAAGCCAGTGTTATCCTCAACAGCCAGGAATCAGGTTCGCAACTCGGGCACGCGTTTGCTTGCCTTCGAGGAGCGGGCAGGTCCCGCCGAATGACTGGTTCGACGTTGACGAGTCGCCCAATAGGGAGCTTGGGCGGGATTGTCTGGGCTAGCCCCTCCTCGTACCAGAATATGACGGCGGATGGGCGTCCACGCATGTTTGACCACAAAGCGACCGGTGGCGGTATCGCCGAACACCCAGCTATCGTGTCGGTTCGGGTGGAAAGAGCCAAAATAGCGCGCAACAATCCACCGCTTCGGCTTATGCGGGTGCGAATAGTTGGCCCATTTATACAGCAACTGCCAGAGATAGCGGTCGAGCGATGCAAAGGCGGCGCTGGAAACCCCCGACTGATAGTAGCGGGTCCATCCGCGAATCAGCGGATTTAACCGCTGAATGACCTGGGCGGCATTCAGCCCACGCAGCGCGTGGACTTCCCGCCGCAAGCGCTGGCGATACCGCCGTAACGCGGCCGCACTGGGTTTAATCAACAGCTTGGTGCCATACCGGCGCACGTGAAAGCCAAGGAAATCGAAGCCGTCGGCCAACTGCACCACGCGGGTCTTGTCGAGATTGAAGGACAATCCGCGGGAGTGGAGCCAGTCAGTCAGGCAGTCTCGCACCTGGTCGATTTGCTCTCGGCTCGTTCCGAGGACGACGAAGTCATCGGCGTAACGAATCAACACCGGCGCGTCACGATGCGTCTGATTCGGTGCCGTGTATCGCACCCCCGCCGCGGTTTCCATGCCATGCAGGGCCACGTTGAGCAGTAACGGACTAATGACGCCCCCCTATGCAAAGCAGAAGACTATGCAAAGTAAATGGCGAAAAGGCGCAGTATGGCGACATTCACCTCCATTGTACTTTGCATAGCGATGGACAGGATTACAGATCAGACAGCCAGGACCTCAAGTCGGGATTGTGGCTCCAGTCTGGAAGATCGGGATCCACCAGGTTAGGATAGGCCTTCTCTAAGGCCTGGCGTTTTAATTCGGTATCGACCCGCGCGTAAATCTCGGTCGTCTTGATGTCGGAATGGCCCAGGAAGTCACGGATATAGATGAGATTCACGCCAGCCTGGAGCAGATGGACCGCTTTCGAATGCCGAAGCATGTGGCAGTGGACCTTCAGGGGAACGACCTTAGAGATTTGGTGGGCCTGAGCGGCGTACTTCCCTAACACGTAAGCCACCCCCTCCTTGGTCAGCCGGTTATGCTGACGGTTGGCAAAGAGCGGGAAGGTCTTCTTGTGTGGTGCATCTAGATGGTGTTCGGCAATATAGGCAACCAAAAGACTGGCCGTATTCGTCATCAGTGGAACACGCCGTGTCTTGTTGCCTTTGCCTGTCAGCACCAGGGTCGCCTCGGATCCGGGGATGAAGTCCCTCACGCGGAGTTCGATTAATTCCTGAACGCGCGCTCCGCTGTCATATAGTGTGCTCAGCATCACCAGGTCACGACGTCCCCGAGGCCCGCGCCGGTCGGGCTGTTCGAGTAACACGCGGATTCCCTCCGGCGTCAGATGCTCCACGAGCCGTTGCGGTCCTTTTTTGACGGGGATGGCCATCACCTGCTGAAAATGGAGCAGAGATTCCGGGAATTCTGCCTGGGCATAGCGGAAAAAGGAGTGTAGCGCCGTCCGCCGTAAATTCCGTGTGGCTACGCCACACCCCCGCTCCGTTTCGAGCCAACCCAAGAAGGCGGTAACGCGTGCCGGCGTAAGGTGGGCCATCGTGATTTTCTCGGGCGGGATCCCCTCGCGTTCTTGGAAATACCGGAGGAGCAGTTTGAAGCTGTCCCGATAGGACCGAATGGTGTTGGGGCTGACATTCTTTTGCCCCGGGAGGTACTCGGACAGAAACTGTGTCAGGAAGCGGGCAAAGTCAGTCGGTCTCATCGTGGGCGCCTCCTGAAGTGGGAATAATGTCCCCGAACGTTCCTTCGAGCTTGAGGCGCAGGTCCGGGAAGACATCGGCCGTCATGCGTAGGTAGTACGCGGTCTCACGAAAGCTGTCATGACCCAGGTAGGTCTTGAGAATCGGGAGCATGGCCAGCAGATCCTTCCCCTGTTCAGCCCATGATTTTAGGCGATAAGTGGCATAGGTATGACGGTTATGCTACCGGTTACATAAGCGCCATTATGGGTTGACCACGATTATGCGAAGTCACCCCCAGAGTAGCGCGATTTAGAAAGCCTTCAACTCAATATCCTGTCACATAATGTTCAGCGGCAGAGGTCTTCCAGCCACGCCATGAGCTTGCCGTCGCGGTCCCATCCGGGCATCTGGCCCGCGTCAAATCCATAA
>JAJZZH010000156.1 GCA_021797675.1 Bacillota bacterium
TGCGAGAAAATTGGATCGGGATGGTGCCGCCTTCGGCACACCCAGGAAGGTATTCCTGGGTCCGTGGCTCCGTCAGTCTGGTGTTCGATGTGCCATGACCGAACACCTAGCTCCGTACTGGATTGGATATTCACTAGTACACCACGTCTCGCTGTACCGTTCGTTGCGATACCGCTTGCGTAGCTTGAGCGACTGTTCGTTCCGTCCCGTCAAGCGGGATGAACGATTTTCGGCGATGTGGCGTTTCTGGAATATCGCTAGGGTAGTTCCTCACTCAGGCGGCGCGCCATCTCTTTGAGTGGATCGGTTCTCTGTGTTGCTCAGAAGAACACTGCGTCGTATCCCTCTGAGCAAAGGCGGTCATACGTACACGCTGGACACAGCATACGGGGATATTCGGATTTTGATTCATCCAACGACCAGCCGTGTCGTAGCATCCAGTCTTTGATATAGAGGGCTACATCGGTACCCTTTGGAACTTTGATTACGGGATTGTCCCACGGATGCGGACGATCGCAGGTTAATTCAGCGGAAATGGTAATAGCCATGTTTGTTGCCGCCTTTCATAGAAAGGATTTGGCACTCGGAAAAAATGTTAACAGGGGTCGGTCCTGCTCCGAAGCGTATGCTAGGGATGGATGTTGTCCTGATCACTTATCTCCTTCGCCTAGGCACGCCGCGAAACAGGGTCCGATCCGCCAAGGCGTCGGGGGTGGGAGCGTCGTGGGGATCATCGAAAACCAAGAGATATCGGGTCCTGCGATCGACTCCTTTGGGGATGGGATGCGAGAAAATTGGATCGGCAGGTGCGGGGGCCGATGGGGTAACCCCCGACGCCGTCGCAACGATCGAGCGAGAGCGGAAAAGGAGGGCGCTTTCGGCCAGGCCTTTCCCGGCGCTTGGATCGCATTCCGTGATGACGGAATATTAACAGGCATACACCCATTCCCTACGTATCCAGTTCTCTGATTTAGCATGGGGTGTTTTCCAAACGCGGTCTAAGTCTTCGATGTGCTGAGAGGCGTGAACCTCGTGATTCATGGTGTCCCTGGTCTCCATCGCAAAGCTCAGAGCCCGTATTGCGAGCGACGTCGACCAATTTACCACGCTCTCAAGTTCACTAAGGGTCGTCGCCGTGTCCAACATTTCGCGGGACACGGCGATCAGATCGTCGAGCACCCGAAGATACGCCAAATCCCTACCGCAGGCGATGGCAATCCCCAGATGGTGGGAAGCCTGCCCTTCCACGTCCTTAGCGTTTTGGCGGCAATCTTCAATTGCCGATGGCGATGCCGCCCACTGCGTGAGGTGATGTTCGACATGAGAAAACAGCGCGCTGATGTTTTGCCAGGCAGGCCCGCGCAGAGAAACGTCGCAACGCGAGGATCCTCTGGGTTTATCCATCGCTCTCACCACCTTGTGTGGATACTTGGCGGAAAATCTCCCCTGCATTTCCATCTTGTCCCTCCTCGATACGTCGTTTGTGCGAAGCGCCCGGCCGAAGGGCGGGCGAGGGAACTGGCAAGACCGGACCGGCGGGTGCAAGCGGAGTCGTGAGATGGCTAACTCTCTTTCTCAGGAGAGGGATGCGCAGGGCGCGAGCCCAGCAACGTGTGCCAGTCCGATACATACGGGCGGGGATCCCCGTAGTACAGCCGGTCCAGATGCCCACAGACTTGCATCCACCATGCGGGTGACTGCTGCTTCGGGATCCAGTAGGGGCGCGGATCGGGGGCATCTTCAGGAAGCGCGTCGGTGAGCACGTACTGGCGATAGTGCCCAAGAATCCAAAAGGCCTTGTCGGCGCACGCAACCCGCCCTTCCGTTTGTTCGAATAGCGCGCTTAAATGCGCTTCGAAAAACGTGTAGTGCGCATAGAGGGTGCTGAGCGCGTTGGGATGTTTAGCCGTCGGATACGTGGCCCGAAGGGCGGCGCGGAGGATTTGCTCGGTCGGTTCGGTGATGAGGGCTTGCCATTCTGAGGGATCCTTGCGGAGCATTGCGGTTAGATCGGAAGATAGGGTAGCCAGCCGTGCGCCGCCGATAGCGTGGTCGGTTGCGATGAGCGCATCGATGAGGGTGGTAAGAGGATCGTAGGGAGAATTCTCGGGCATGGGACGGCTCCTTTCTGTTGAGGGAGATTCTGGGCTCTGGCTTCGGTGGGAGAGACGTGCGGATGGCGAACGTTCGGTGGTTGGACACGTCTTGGGTGGGTCGGTCCGGGATACGAACGGACGAGGGTTACCGTGAAGGTGGGCGCTTGGCGGAGGGGGGATCGAACGCGAAGACCACACGGTGGTTGCTATCCAATTGCAAGCGCGCATCGAACGATTTCCCCGCTTTCGAACGAAACCCTTTGAGCGTGCGCGTGGGTTTCCCCGCCAACAAGGTACGGACGTGCGTGGCCGTCAGGGTCTTGCCTGCGACCTGCTTCCAGATGGCAAAGCGGCATCCCTCTCGCCATCGAGAGCATCCCCAGGCTTTGGCTGTTTCCTGGATGATGCCGTGCTGGCATGCGGGGCACGGACCGAATCCTGGGTCGGCGAGCGCGGTGGTTTGGCCGGGGTTCGGCGCGGCGGCCGTTTGGCTCTTCGCGGTGTTCACCAGCGACTGCGTATAGCCCCGAATGGCGTCCAGAAACGTCTGGACGTTGCCGGTGCCCTGGGCAATGGCTTCCAGCTGGGCCTCCCACTGTCCGGTGAGGTCGGGCGATTGAATGGCGTCGGGCACCACCGCTAACAGGGCTTGGCCTTTCGCGGTACTGAGCAGGGCCTGTTTTTGTCGCTCCACGTAGCCTCGGGCGATGAGGACTTCCACGATGCGAGCGCGGGTTGCCGGGGTTCCCAGGCCGTGTTTTTCCATCAGGGTCAGCAGACTGGCGTCGTTGAGCTTGGGCGGCGCTTTCGTCGTTTTCTCCCGGACCTGCGGCGTCTTCGCGAGGACGGCCATCCCGGATTGCAGTCCTGGGGGAATGACCACGGGCGGATCGGCATCCGGAGGGGAAGGTTCCGCCACGGGGGGCAAGGCGATGCGCCAGCCGGGTTCGATCAGGGCGGTGCCTTTGGTCAAAAATCGTTCACCCGCGGCGTCCGTGGTCAGGGTGGTCCGTTCATCCGTGCCGGGCGGGAGCAGAGCCGCCAGCAGGCGGCGGACAATGAGATCATAGACGGCGGCATCGGCACCGCTGAAGGCGGATCCCTGGGTTCCGGTGGGAATAATGGCGTGATGGCCGGCGGCGGCGACGGCCTTTTCATTGACCAGTCGCGCACTAAGCAGGGGGGTGGGGAGTTGCTGCCGTAAGGGGTGATAGGGAGGAGGCAATCCTTGGAGGCGTTTGGGCAGCGTCGCCGCCACGGCGGCGGTGAGCGCCGTGCTGTCGGTCCGAGGATAGCTGGTCCAATGGGCTTCGTACAACCGTTGGGCGGCATCGAGGGTTTGTTGGGCGGTGAGATGCAGCCGTCGATGCGCTTCCTTTTGGAGATCGTTCAGCGAAAAGAGCTTGGGTGGCGCGATGGTCACGCGCTTGCGATCGACCGTGCGCAGGATCCCAGGCGTGCCCGCCGGAATGCGCGCAGCCAATTGGTCGGCGGCGGCTCGGTTGGGCAGCCGGTCGGGAAATTCGGCGGATTTGCCCGTCCATCGTCCGAGATAGACGCCCGGCGGGGCCTCAAAGGGGACATCCACCTGCCAGTAGGGCACCGGGGTAAACGTGGCGATGGCCTGATCGCGGTCCACGAGAAGACGGAGGGTGGGCGTTTGCACGCGACCGACGGACAGCACGCCGCGACCGGATTGATGGCGCAGAGTGAACGCGCGCGTGGCATTGAGACCAACCAGCCAGTCGGCTTGAGCGCGGGCCGTCGCGGCGGTGGGTAGTGGGTCGGAGGCCTGCCACGGGCGTAGGGCTTTGAATCCCGCGCGAATCGCGTCCGGCGTGGTTTCCGAGAGCCACAACCGGCGGAGCGGTTTGGGGGTTCCACTCAGGGTAATGATATTTGCGGCGATACCATCGCCTTCGCGATCCGCATCGGTGGCAATAATGCAATCGGTGACGTCTTGCCGCAGCAAGAGGTCGCGAACGATTACCCATTGGGCGCGGCTTTTTTCGATGACGGCGAGCTGAAAGACGTCCGGCAGCATGGGGAGCTGTTC
>JAJZZH010000101.1 GCA_021797675.1 Bacillota bacterium
TTCTCTTGACAATCGGAACCAACCTTCTATGATGGACCTAGCTGAAGATTCTCAGGTGGGGCAATTCTTTGACGCAACCCCGGTAAAATTAAATGACGTCTGACAGGCATTCTCCCGGAATGCCTCATCGTCTGACCGCCGAGCAAGAGCAAACCGCGGCCGCAGTGATCACCCACCAGGCCCCGTAAGACGTCGGTATTGAGGGCATGCGCGTCCGGGCGCGAGCTAACAGACAAAGGCTTTCTAGAGGATAGGGCCATGGCCAGTGAACCGAATGTAAGCCGGACCGGACGGTCCCCATATTCGTGGACGGGGCTTATCGCCGGGCGGATTGATATTGCAGTTTGGCATTAACGGGGGCAACCGTTCCGTAAGAACCCATGACCGATTCGAATAGTGGCCAGGAACATGGGATCGGGGGCATGAGGGGTGAGATTGAACTCGATTGAATGAATTGCAGAGGTGCAAGATTTGCGCGGGGCCGGACCTCGTCGTGGTGTCGCGTGGTCGGGGCCGCCCGCTGTGGGCCGACGTGGACGGCACGGCGGTGCGGAACGGCCAGTCCCTGACCATTAATAGCACGCGGGGTTCCCTCGGTCTCCCGGCGGACGAGGTCATCTCCGAAGTCGTATGCGTTCCGGGCCGGGATGTCCTGGTGGTAGCAGCCCCGGGCCCGAATTTGCTACCCGTACCGGCAGTCGGGACCACAGCGCAGCGGTTCGGGGCGTACCCCGAGGCTGGTCCCTCGCTGTGGACGGTGTCGGTGGACAGTGGGAAATGCCGAAAAGTGGCGGAGAGCCACGGAATTGAGACCATCCGGCAACCCCAGTATCTCGATGGTTCCCGGATTGTTTACGCGGGGTACCACCAGCCGGCGTATGGAACGGCCAGCGCCTCGCGGTTGCGGGTAGTCGCCCTCAAAGCTCAGACCATAGATGATGATGATTTATATAGCGTCGGAGCTCGTCGGGAGCCTTATCGGATTTTCGGCCCCGGCGACGTCGGAATGCTTCGCGTTCATAGCAACCGAACCGCGTATCCTCCCTGGTACCAGCTGGTGGTGGCACTGCCGGACGGGACCTTTCGCTACCCGCTGCCGGCCACGGTACGTCTCAGCGGAGAGCCTCCGGTGTGGTCAGAAGACGGCCGGTGGTTGGCGATAACGGCCTTCGACGGGATTGCCGTCGGCGTCATCCGGGTTGCGGTGACGCCCGAGGCCTTCGGATCATGGCGGTGACGCCCGGTGGAAACCGGAGGACTGTGGCAGCTTGCACGCCCCCGCCGTTCACGTCGACGGCAGCCTCGTCGCGCTGCGGAGCGCTTCCGGCACTGCGGACGCGCTGGTGGTTTGGGGCCGACAGCCCGGTAAGCCCGGAGGCTTGCCCGAATCCTTTTCGGGAGTCCGTGGAAGACCCCGGGGTCAGGGAAGCGAGATGACGATCACATGACGACGAGTGACGTGGTCTCACGGTCCGCATCGGTTGGAAGGCGTCCTCGCTTATCCCCAAGGATCCGAGGAGGGTCTTCCCCCCGTGGTGGACCTGCACGGAGGCCCGGGGAATGGTCTGCGCTGGGGTCGGCAGCCGCGGTTCGAGGAGTGGTGTCGACGAGGATACGCCGCGTTCGCCCCCGACTGGCGTGCCAGCGGGATCCTGGGCATAGCCGAGATGATGCGCACGTTTTTGCCGGACGTCGAGGCCCTCGACGATTGTTGGCGGGATATCGAAACCGGAATTGACGCGCTGGTGGACCAGGGACTGGCCGATCCGACGAGGCTCGTTCTGTTTGGTCACAGCGCGGGAGCCGCCATGGTCAACCAATGCGTGATTAGCACGGGACGGTTTCGTGCGGCCGTGGCCTGGGAGGGTCACGCCGATACGGAACTTGCGTATTATCTGAACTGGGGTGGAGGCGGGCTGGCCTTTCTTCGCGACCACCTCGGGGGAAACCCGACCGAAGTTCCCGATCGCTGTCGCATCCAGTCGGCGACCCCCTATGCGGACCGAGTGGAGACCCCGATCTTGCTGCTTGCCGGCGATCATGCGACGGCGGACCCCATCAAATGGTACACGCTCCTCCGCGAGCACGGGGCAACATGCGAACCCATTGTCTATCGCGATGAGGGCCATGTGATGACCCGGCCCGCGAACCCCAAAGACGTCCTTGAACGCTCTGCGGCATGGTTTAATCGCTGGCTCGTCTCGGTGAAATAAGCCGCCACAAGCGCGGCCCTCTCATCGGCGATCGATTGCGGCGACCGATCTGCCGACATCCGACCGAACGGCAACGGTTTGTGAACGGCCTGGATGGCGGCTGGCCCTCGACCGAACGCAGGCGAATCATTGTCTGCCCCCTGCCGGCATGGCGGTGCTTCCTGATCTCCCTTGCCCGCCGTACCCGCACGACCGGCTCCCGAAACGGCGGGCGCGGCCGCATATGTCCGCACTCACGGCACGTTTGGCGATCACCTCCAGTATGCGCATATTCCGTACGCGGAGCTACAACGGTACGCCATTCTGTAAAACCATGGCTGAAGAGCTCAGTGCGGGAAATCCACACGCTGGGCTCTGTGGGGCTTGGGCTACTCATGGCGAGTAGCCCTTGTGCCCGGCGGGATGTGGCGCGGGCCGTGAGGGACCTCACCGAAGACCGGGGAGCGACGGTCGGAGTCGACTGCATCGGGGGTCCCGACGGCCAAACGCCCATCCGATCTGTGCGTACGGGTTACGGGTGGGCGACGTTTCCAACAACCCGTCGCCTCAACTGCTGGACGACGCCCGGAATGCGGCCGATGTAAAAGCTCTCGCCTCATACATAATCGAATTGCACGCCGAGACGCGCATAGGTGGCCAGAAACGCCGCCGTGCTCTCGTCTACAAACCACTGCCATAAGCGGCGTGTGGGGTCGGTAGCACGAGTTGACCCTGCTGTACGAAGGCAAACAGGGTCTGAAACATGTCGTGCCATCCGAGTAAACTCCACCGCATCCTACCATTGCCGGAGCCCATACGGTTTCCCTATCAGGTCCGGATGATCTCGCCCAATGGCCTCCCAGTCGAGTGGGACCCCCGACAACAGTCCGATAGTGAACACCGTCAGCGTCAGGGCGCTCAGCGTGTGTAACGCACTCATCAGGCCACCCCGCTGGGTCCACGTACGCGAAACGGGTTGCCATGCCGTCTTGCCAAAAGATGATCCATACCCGATGATAGTAGCAGCATGATGCAAAAACGATCGCGGCGTAAACGAATACGCGAAGATTGCGATAGAAAGGACTCATCTGATATGGCTCGTCGTGGACCTAATGGACGGATAGCAAAGAAGCCCGGCAAGAAACGTCACCCGGTCTCCTATTCGGAAAGACAGCCGACTGAGTCGGCTCCGGATCGTGTCTCGTTGTCTTTAACTCCATGGCCGATCGTCGAATGTCGAATCAATGCCGAATGGAAACAGCAAGGCATGGCCTCCATTGTATTGTTGCAACAAGATCCGCGCACAGGGACCTATACGTTTACGGCATTTCTAGTGGATGTCTTGGGGTTAGGGCTCAAAGATGGCTTTTCCCGCCATTTTGTTTCCCGACGCCATCTTACCCAACAGCTCGAGAGGATGCACGAACGGCACCGACACGATGAGGATCCACCTCCGGAGTACGTCACTTGTAGTTTGGATCTCCTGCGCCAACTGGTGTGGGGCGGCATTTTATGGGCGCGTCAGCACGACTTTCAAACTCCGCGGATAGCGGTGGAGGTCGCCGAAAAGGTGTTGGGTCAGATGCCTGACGAGCCGGCGGCGTTAGATCTCTCGATCTTTGGTCAAGACGACGGTAGACCCTTATTGATCGGCTCGTTTGAGTCGATAGCACCATTTTTGAGGCAACAGAAGTGAGGGCATAGGAAATTCGGCGCATTACGCCGCCACGTGTAGCTGGAGTCTGTGGACCGCGAGGTTCAGCACCAAAGTGATACGGAATCCTGTTACCGTGGCTTGGACAACAGTTCGGTCGCACCGGCTCTGTTTCCTCAGCCGATGCGACCCTGCCCGTTTTGGCCGCCACGCCGCCGTGCGGCCGTCCTCCTCTAGCGTTCTCTCGCCCCGCCTTCGGTGCAGAGCGGCGGAACCTTAAGGCATGCTGGAGGGGAGGAGAGATGACCACAAGGAATCGGCCGGCGGTTCGGGGCCCAATCTTCAGGATTCGGCCGAGCCGATGGCGAAGCGCACGATGAACCATACGGTTGTACAGGATGACCCTGTTGCCTTCAGACGCTCGGCGTGTTTCCGAACTGAACAAGCCGTTCGCAGGCGCTCGCATCGCTCAAATTATCACCGTCTAAGGACCTTTGGGCATACTTCATACTTCATACTTCATACTTCATACTTCATACGCCATCCCCCCGGATACCGTGATACTGTCGAACGTCAAACAATTCCCCCAGGTAACCGCCATCGGAGTACGCAGAACAGAGGACGGAGAGGGCCGTCTGCCATGTTCGCAAGCCGCGTGGCGGGCGCCACGCGTACTGTTCGTCGAAGTCGCCGTGGCCTGCGGGGCAAACCAACCCCAAGCCATCTGTATTAAATTGCAGCATTCTCACTATATCCGAAGCACTTTAGCGCAATGGCCCTCATACTGCCGCTCATTGGCCATCCGTTTCGGCTCTTGCTTCGAACGTCCCCCACACCAGCGGGCGGCCGGCCTCCACCATTATGCGTCCCTTGGCCACCACCGTATCGATGCGATGGTCACGAATCAAGAGAAAATCCGCCGGCCCTCCGACTTGAATTCGGCCCGCTGCCGGCAGTTTCAGGATGGTTGCGGGGGTGCTGGTAATCGGCCGCAAGGCCTGTTCCCAGGGAAGGCTAAAGCGGCTCACCAGGTTTGAGACCACCGTCCACAACGTATCGGCTTTGCCGATGCCAAGGCCAATCAAGTGTCCCTGGGAGTCAAACACCGGGGCCGATCCCTGCGCATCCGAACTTATGCTTAACCGATCCCAGGGTACTCCCTGTTGGGCCAGGCTGATGAGCGCCTCCGCCGGGTCCACGGCTTCGCGGTCATTTTCCTCCCCTCCACCAATCCCGCTGGTGATGTCCAGCCAACCACCTCGACGGCCGTACACCGCCGCACTCTTGAGCAGGGCGCGGGTCCGGTTGAGATGGGTTGGCACAAACGTTTGAATCGGAATGTCGTGTTGGTCCAAGACTTCCATTAATGGCGTCAGGCACCGCTCCCCGCTGCCTAGGTGCAAGTGTACAACCCCCGCCTTATGGGCTAAGAGCCCACCGACTCTGGCTTCCGAGGCCAATTCGGCGATCTGCTGCAGACTCGGATGACTGCCTCGTTGATCACTGAGGGCGATTTCGCCAATGCCGAGTACTCGGTCAAGGAGGATGATATCGCTGCGCGCGGATTGGGTAACGGTGCGCAAGGGCAGCTCATAGGCACCGGTGTATATCCAGGCCGAAATGCCCTCAACCTCCAGCGCCCGGGCCTTGGCCAATAATTCCGGCACCGATCGCGTGGTGCCGTCGGTTCCCAAGAGTCCCACCACCGTGGTGATCCCGGCGGTCGTAAGTTGACTCAACTGGATATCCGGAGTACGGTTCTGCGGTCCCCCTTCGCCCCCTCCGCCAGCGATATGGACATGTTGGTCAACCAGTCCGGGGACCATGATCGCTCCTAGGGCGTGAATGACGGTGCTTTCCCCCCAGGCGGGCACCGCAATCCCTCGGTCGATGGCAGCAATGCGATTACCTACCGCTAACACGGACACCCGACCCAAGGGTTCCGGGGCATAAACCTCTGCCTCATGAACCAAGAGCACGGGGAGCCTCATTGGCTCTGGCCGCCACCTTGGCCAAGCACCAGTTCAATCTTCTTGGCAATCTCCTGACTCTGCTGAATTACGCTTCGGAGCTTCTTCAGATTCGCCTCAAGTTCTTGATTGAGTTCCGTTTGCGCCTTGCCCACCACCGACGCGATGCGTTGGGCGCCTTTTCCACCGGGCCCAGATGCGGGCTTGGCCGGCGTTCCCTTCTGCGTGTTAGCATGGTCATTCTGACCTTTCGCCCCGCCCCCGTCGGCGGTTGACGATGAGGCAGACGATGCCGGTACATTGCCGGTTGAGGCGCCCGAGGAATTCGAGCCGCTCTTTTGTCGGAGTTCCTGTTGAATCGCCCGGCGCACTTGTCGAAGGCTGGGCGAGGACCCTGAACCCGATGACGAGCCGTCGGCGGCTCGGGACTTGCTGCCGGCCTCAGTAGCGAACGATGAGGACGGCGCTTGCCTTTGCAGTTCTTGACGGATGATTCGTCGAATTTCGTCAATACGGGGGCTCTTCGAACCGGATCCTGTGCTACCCGGCTGGCCGGTGCGAGTCGTTTTCGACAGTTCAGCGCGGACCAACTGCCTCAGCGACGCCGTGCTCCCCCCCTTGGATGCTGCCATATCTATCCCCCCAACCTCAAACCTTGATCGCTGGTCATAGTATGGGCGCGCACGACGTGACTTATGTGGGCTTATTTGGACAAATCTGCTAGCGCTTGATGGATGTTGGCAACCGGGTAAATGGTCAAGTGATGATAGCCCATCCGGCGTTTCATGGCCAATGCCTGGGCATAGTTGGCCGTAGGGCAAAGAAATATGCTGGCGCCCGCCCGTTCGACGGTCACCACCTTTTGGCCCACTCCGCCAATCACCCCTACCGTACCGTTGGGAAAAATTTCCCCGGTGCCGGCCACCTTACGGCCGCGAGCCAGGTTGCGTCCCGTAACCTGCTCATAGATTTCCAGGGCAAACATCATTCCCGCACTCGGGCCACCAATGCCTTGACTGGCGATACGAACCTTGGCCGGAATGTCATAACGCACCTTAGGCTGCAAGATGATCCCTACTGCGGGACGGGGGTCACCGACCATGTGGACGGTGCGAATGGGAATCTCCATCGTGCGCCCGCCGCGAATCACGCGAAAGGTCACGATGTCTCCCACATGAAAGCGGGCCATAATCGGCCACACTTGAGCAAAGTGCGTCACCGGATACGGTCCGATACGCACAATCCAATCACCTGGGCGCAGCTTGCCTCGGGCTGGACCGTGCAGCACCGTGGAAACCACGGCCCCCCGCTTGATCACTGACCGTGCAGGCAATCCGGCCAATCGTTCACCCACCACCTCGGCGGTGTCTTGGCTCATCCGCATTTGCGCCACGTTGTATTGCTCATATTGGCGCATGGTCAGAGCGCCCATCGCCTCTTGCCGCGATAGCAATTGGAGCGCAGGGTCCAGCCGTGCATAGAGATAGACCAGGGCGTTCGCGGGAAAGATGCTGACGGCCACCATCATCAGCCTGCCTCGACCTGACGTGTGACCATTTTGCACATGTACCATGTCGGCCAGATTTCCCGTCACTCCGGGGGCGATAACCACATCCGGGGTGGGAATGAACCAGAGTACCACCAACAGCATGATGCCTGCAACCACTGTCCAGACGACGGTCTTCCACCACCGTGTGGCTTGACTTTCCATCAGCGCCCTCCCTGTGTCATCTTGAACCTCCCGCCCCAAAAGGGCAGAGATTCTGGGGGAACCGCCGCAGCTGCGTCGCGGGCGATGAAGCCCTCGGAGGAACCCTCCGGACTCGCTGTCGGGTTATCCCACCAGCAACCTTGGCAAGGTTGTGCCGCAACTGCGCCTTGACGTGCCCTCCAGGGGCACGCGGGGGCGATACGTGGTCGGTTGGGGCACGATAACCCCGGGGCCAATCGCCTCCGCATGCCCCTGGTTGCGGGTGTTCACCGCGCCGGCTCCATCCCCGTGCGGCCAACGACCGGGCGTACGAGAAAATCTCCAGGATGGCCCTAAAGCAGGGAGATCACACGCGCGACGGCGGCAGGTACGGCCCACCATCGACTTAAGCTGGACCCGGTGCGAACGCACCGCCTCGCCAGTCTTGACCGATTGAAGGCCGTCACGACGAAGTTTGTATTCCAAAGACGTCTCCAAGCGCCCAAACTCCATCGCTTCGATCTTCTGGTTTGTCCGCCGGGGTCGGCGACCGAGTTCTTTGTGGCTGAGGGTTCCAAGATCCCCTGGATAGAGCACGGTGGTCGCATGGGCAAGACAAAACGCGACGGTCTGCTTGGCGGCATGGTGCAACACGTTCGGCGTCACGCGTTCCACGATTAGGCCAGCACCGCGACCGAGGATGACCAGGGCGTGCTCGCCGTCGGAGACCACCCCGAGGTGAATCACGCCGATGTCCAGGCTGGCGGCGAGGAGTGGGGATTCAGATATCTCTCGAGTCATGGTGAGATAAATCGGCTTAAAGCCTAACCCGGTTTGCCTGGTCCGTCCAGTCGGGATCTTCGGCAGGTGCACGCGCCGCGATTTGCGTCCGCGGCCGAGGGGCAAGAGCAAATGCCGCCCATCGTCGTTCTGGGCTTGGCCCTTGAAAATCGGGAAGTATTGGCGCAACCAACAAGGATGCGGGACGGTCCTGGCTCCATGCTTAGGGTTGGTGCGCACGCCGTCGACGGCGCTACAGAATTTCTCGATGACCGCGTCGATGGTCTGCGAATGCGTCGGCCAGCGACCTTTGCAATGCGCTTTGAGTTGGGTTTCGGGGGGCCATCGCCAATGCTGGCCGCGAACACAGCGCCGGATCTTCGCAAGCCAGGTCCACCAGTCGCCCGGAGCCCGTCGGGCGGCAGCTGTTTTGGCCGCGGTCGCATTCAAGGCAACCCGCACGCTGACGACGGGGGTTTCGTTCATCAGCCCACCTCCTTTCCATCCTGCCTGTCACCTCGTATGATAGCATGCGAGACGATCGATTTTCGGCGACGTGATCCGTGGGTCCTTGCTACGCCCACACCTTGGCCTTCACCACGACATATCGACTAGCCGTCTTTACGAAGGTCATCTTGGATGGATGGTCTTCCGGACATTGGTGATCAGGTCGGTGCTCCCTTCGAGACTGACCTCGTCGAATTCATCGGCAAAGGCGTCATCCTCACCGGTCGGTCACGTATCCGTCAAAGGTTGCGATGTCGCACTTGCGTATCCTCTCGCTGGATTGGCAAGCAGAACATGGGCTGCCACCACGGTCCGGACCCCTTTCAGCAAATCATAGCGCGGCGGAAGCTCCGCCGGCGCGAAACCGGGCGGCACCCCTTCTGACTGCCCTGGGTTATCTGTCAGCCTTAGGCCGAGGGTTTTGCGTTGACCTTTGGATAGCCCGGAATTTTCCCCGCTAGGCGCCCGCTGCCAACAAGCGAAAGATGTCCGGCAACGCCGCTTCACCCGCCTTCTCGCCGGCGGCAATGAACCGCCGGATACGTTCCAAGTCTCGAGTGAGGTCCAAATGGGGCTGGATAATGACGTCGGCCTCAATGCGTTCATAGCGCCTTAACTCGCGAGCCATAATGTCAAAGGTCTGAAACAACACGTCGAACATCGACGTCACATGCGACGCCAGGTCTACTCCTGCGTCCACCGCCACCACCCCCGCCGCGCCGAATCCACGGGCGATATCGACCGGAATCCGATTCAACACGCCTCCGTCGACCAACAAGCGCCCGCCCAGCCGAAAGGGGCTAAACATCCCCGGGATGGACGCGCTTGCACGGACCGCGTCCGACAGTGCCCCGCGGTCGAGAATCACGGTCTCCGCCCGTTCAATATCCACCGCCACCACCTTGAGCGGCGGGTTGCACTCCTCAAAGGATTTGTCGTTGGTTAGCGTTCGGACCAAATTATGGAGCTTATGGCCTGCAACCAAGCCCATTTTGGACACCGACAGATCCATATATTGACTTTTACGGATGGTCTGCGCCATCATTTCCATCGTCGGGCCCGAAAGGCCGCTGCAGTACAATGCCCCGATCAACGCCCCCATACTCGAACCAGCGATGCCGACAATGGGAATCTGGTGGCGGTCCAGTACCTTGAGTACCCCAATATGCATAAACGCCCGGGTCCCGCCCGACGAAAGGGCCAGAGCCACTCCGTTGCGTCCTTCCATCCGCTCCCTCCGCCTAGCCTCTGCCATGATTGTATGGGACCTCTGCCGGTGCCATGTCCTTTGGTTGCCGCCCCCGTCTATTTTTGCTGCCGCGACGCATATCGTCTCATCAAGGCCCACCAGCCGAAGCCAGAACGGTCTTCGAGTCGACCACAGTTAGGAGCTGCCCATGACGATGGCCCGAATGCGATGGCTTTTCTTGGCAGCCATATTGCTGGCGGGGGTAGACATCGTTCTCGACCCGGTATCCGTACGCCAACAACTTCTAGCCGTCCTTACCGCCTGGTGGAATCGGTCCGTTCCTATATTATTTCCCTCTCTGATGGCGGTTCAAGTGATAAACCGACTTTTTCCAGAGTGGACGGACTACACCCCAATGCTGATGAGCCTGGCCAGCTTTCCTTGGGTGGGTGGACTCTACAGCTTGGTTGAATGGCGCCGCCGTCGAGTGCCGACGGCGGTCATGATTCGCTGGCTGATGTGGTCCAATGTGTATAATCCTCTGCTGTTTGCTCATCCCGGTCAAGGACTGGTGCTCGACGTCACTTTGCTGCTGTCAGCCGGGATATGGAGTGATCGGCGACCTCCGTTGACGTGCCCTCCACCGCCAGCGTCGCGCGGATATTCACGGATTCCTGTCCAAGCCATGAATTGGATCACCGTTTACGGAGGGGCACTGCTGCTCGGAAGACTGCTCGCCCCGCCGCGTCTATGGCCAATGGTAGCCTTGCTCATCGATCCCGTGGGCATCGCGCCGCGGGCCCGTTCCTCCCCAATCCTCAGTGTCGCTGCCTTGGGCTTGGGTGGGCTAGCGTTCCTGATACCGAGCACCATCGCCGTGCAAGATTCGAAATTGGCCACCAAACTCCTGACCGCACGATTGTTCCAAGCCGCCTCAGCGGCCGCCATTTTCGCCGTCTTGGAGTCTTTAACCATGCAGCTCGGCCCGGTCCTGTTGCACCGTTTTTAACAACTCGTTCAGTTGCCCCTCCACGGCCGACAGAACATTGTCGGCATACTCCCGGGAACCCTGATGGATCTCCTGGGCCATCGCGCGGGCTTGCGCCACGATGGTTTCTGCCTTCTCGCGAGAGGCCGCCGTAATCGCCGAGTTGTCTGCCAAGCGTTCCAGGTCGTCCCTAGCCTCCCGGCGAATCGTTTCGGCTTCCGTCCGCGCCTCATGCAGAATTCTTTGGCGTTCTGCCAACAATTGCTGGGCGTGCAACACTTCCTGCGGCAGGGCGTGCTCAAGCTGTTCCACCAACGTCAGCAACTCGCGCTCGTCAACCAGAATTCTTCCCGTCCACAATACCTTGCGCGCCCCCTTGGCCAACTCCCGACATCTGTCCAGCAGGGTAGCTATTTCGGATACATACGATTCATTAACCACCATTGTACTCCTCTCTTGCGCGAAATTTGTCCTGAAGTCCGGTGACGACCGCTGGCGGCACCAACGCAGTAACATCCGCGCCATAACTGGCGAGCTCCTTGACAATGGTGGAGCTGAGATAGGAATAGTGTTCTCCGGTCAAAATAAACAACGTGTCGATGTCTGCCGCCATCTGTTTATTCATTAGAGCAATCTGAAACTCGTAGTCAAAATCCAGGACCGCGCGCAGTCCGCGTACGATGACGTGGGCCCCAACCCGTGCCGCATAACGCACCAACAAATCCGAGCTGTGATCGACGCGCACGTTACGCAAATGACGGGTGGCCTCATCCACCATCTGCATACGTTCTTGCGGCGCAAACAAAGCCCGTTTGGTTGAGTTAATGAAGACCACGACCACAACTTCATCGAAAATACGACTTATCCTTTCGATGACATCCAAATGCCCATTGTGCAAAGGATCAAACGAGCCGGGATATAAGGCCACTCGTGTTGCCATTCGCTTGTTGCAGCCCTTGAGGGGCCACTTCCTCCTCTCTCCCCGACACGTATTCCCTTCCTGCCGTGCATCGCCCATGGCTGCCCGCCGGCGCGTCAACACGCGCATCTGAATACGGCTAACCGCGATGATCGGCCAAATTTCCGAGACTCGCGGATTTCCTCGGAGAATCGGCCCCTTCCTGATAATAGGTCAGGCCGGTGCGACCATACTTACGCGTGCGCACGCATTTTGTCATTGCGATCGCCGGCGGACTCGACCCGAAGGGATGCTCAACCACAATCACTCCGTCCGCTTCGAGCAAGCCAGCCAATTCATCCCGCACGGTTTGGCTCAATCCGGCTTGCCATGGCGGATCACACAAAATCAACCCGAACCGCGCCTGCCCCGCCAGTCGGCGGACGGCGGTTTCTGCGGACATCGGCCACAGTTCGAGCCAATCTTCCAGCGCCAAGGCACGCGCGTTAGCGCGAATGGCCTTTTGAGCGGATGCCCGAGGCTCAACAATGATCGCCCGGCGGGCTCCCCACGACAACGCCTCCAAGCTTAGCGCGCCGCTCCCCCCGTACAAATCCAACACCGCGCACCCCGCAATACGGCTTGCCAGACTATTGAACAGCGCCTCGCGCACACGTTCTCCGGTAGGCCGAGTGTCCAAACCCTCGGGCGCCACCAACCGCCGACCCGAGGCGTTTCCTCCCACAATGCGCATGCCTAACCACCTGCCCCCGAGTATAGCATGTCACCACGGTGGATGATCAATGACGTCGCCGGCCCCCGCCATTTACCGCCGCCTGGAGGCGTAGGTCAAGAGATGGCTCACCGTGGTCAGGCGATAGCCCATGGCGGTCAAGTCGTTTAAAATCAGCGGCAGGGCGGCCACGGTTTGAGCCCGGTTGCCACCTCCGTCGTGCAACAAGACGATGTCTCCGGGTTGAATGTGATTGACAACCCGGGACACGATATTAGATACTCCTGGATTCGTCCAATCTTTGGTGTCCTCGGTCCACGACCACAAGATCACCTTCAGTTTGAGGTGGCGGGCGACCGCGATCACCGAAGCATTGTAGGATCCGTAAGGCGGGCGCATCAAGCTGGGAGAGCGACCGGTAATATCGCGCACCACGTCTTGGGTATGCGCCAAATCCTCCATGTCCTGAGCCGGTGAGTGTATTTTCAAATTGATGTGGGCATAGGTGTGATTTCCAACTTCCATCCCAGCCCGCGCTTCCTGTCGAACAATAGCCGGATATTCGCGAGCCACCCGGCCGACGACAAAAAACGTGGCCCGGGCATGGTGGGACTCCAGGATTTTCAATATTTTGGGCGTCGCCGTTGGCGAGGGACCGTCGTCGAAGGTTAGGGCTGCTACCTTGTCTGAGGTCTTCACATACCAGAGAAGGTTGGGATTGGTCCCTCCCCGGCTGCCAGCATGCACGTCGCGCCACCAGGCAGGAAAGGCGATCGCCACGATGGCTAAGGCGGCTATTAGCCGCCAGTGGCGGCTAAGCGGCCGCAAGGAAATGGTTACCATCATCGCGAGGTTCCCCACAAAATGCAGAGCACACCGCACCCAATCCATACCATCTTCGCCAACGGCATCTTCCCGGTCGCCAGGCCCGCCAATCCTATAGCCATGGTGATGGTCAGGATTACCGGGCCCACCATCCCCAAGAACCCGTTAATCCGAACCGCGGTATCCAATCGTTGAAATCGCCACATCAGGAAAGCGGCGGTTAATTCGACGGTGGCGGATACCAAGCGGATCACAACCATGCTCTGCAGATAGAAATGGTCATCCACCGCACTGAACTCCCTTGGGTTACTTGAATTCATTCCATTTCCCTGCACAAATCAGCCGGGAAGCGCGCATCTGAGCCGGGGCGGCCTTAAATATCCTCTCGTCTCTCTTGCCTCTGCCGCCTTCGCGAACCCCGGTTCACGACCAGAAATGCCAAAGCCAGCGGATGGCCTCCAGCAGGATGTAGGTGACCCCGGCCGCCATCAGCGGCCCCACCGGAATGCCTCCCCACACCACGATTCCCACTATCGACCCCACGATCAAGCTCACCATGAGCTCGTGATTGTCCCGTAGCAGGTTGAGCCCTCGACCATTCAAATTCGTGGCCACCGCACCGCCGACAATCGCCAGAATCCCCGGCACACTCCATAAGTTGTGAAAAATCGAGCGCGGCGAAATTTGTCCCATGGCGAACGGCACCAACATGGCCAGCGTCAAAAACAGCAAGCCCAGTTCCACCCCCCGCTGTTCCAACAGGGGAAACAGAAACGTCAGACGGGTGAATCGAATGGCCAGCAAAATGGCTGCCGAAGAAGCCACCAAATTGGACCGTGCCCAAAGTCCCAGCACCAGCAGCAGCAGCAACCCGATGTTTTCCACGCTGAACATGGTTGCCCCCCCGTCCACTCTGTCCTAATGGCTATGTCCTCCCCTAGCAAAAAAGACCGGTCCCCGAAAGGACCGGTCCATCGGTGATGCGTCCTCGCGTTAAGCGCGGCGAAACCATGCTTCGCGATCTTGACCTCGATTCCGCCCGGGGGTTTCGTCGCCGCCCGGTTCGGAAGACCGCACGGGAACGATGTTCAGGCTGTCCTCACGACTGGCAAAGACCAGGTCGGCCTGCATTCCTTGCTGCCAAAGCTGATGCCCGTGCTCGCAATCCCTGAGCGCGGCGAGCAGGTCATCGCGTCGGGCGCAATAGGCCAGCCGGGCCGCCTCCGCAGCGTCGGAACGACGAAACCCTTGAGCCCGTTCGACGATGGCTCCGCCGGCGAGCCAGTCTTCCAAGGCCAGCTCCCCTTCTTGGCCGGCGAGCACAATGACCGCGTCCCGCCCTACCGTTCCCAGCCATCGCGCCACCGCCGCGGCGTTGACCAGCGCTCCCGCACTCAGCGCTCTGCTCAGGCGACAGCGCTCAATGGCATGCGTGCCATTGGTCGTCGTTAATATAATCCGCCGCCCGGCGACCCGCTCCCCAGGATATTCCAGAGGAGAATTGCCGCCGTCAAAATCTGGGGGGGGACGATTGCTACGTTCGCCGGCCAGCAGTACGTCACCCAGCTCCGCCTTCAGACGCCGCGCTTCGCGCAAGTCGGCGATAGGCAACACCGCCTCGGCTTGGTTGGCCAACATGGCCGCCATGGTGGTGGTGGCCCGCAGCGTGTCCACCACCACTACGGCTTTACCGTCCACCGCCTCTGGCGGCACCGCTTGCCAGACCGCATACAGCTCAATCGACCGTTCCGATCGGATCTCCTCCCTTAAGCATGGCGAACCCCTTTATCGTGATGGGCTCCACGCCCGCCATTTCGAGATAATAGTGGCGCAAGGTGTCACCCCGCACCCCTACCCGCAAGGCTTCCAGCGCCAGGACATCCTCGGGTTTAATGTTGCCGACGTTGACGTTAGCCCCGAAGCGCATGATGAGTTCCAGCTGCTGCGATTTGCGGGGCGCCTCCCACAACAGTTGGTCCCCATGATCTTCGAGATGTCGGACCAGTTGGTCGAGCTCCTCTTCCACAATTTCGCCAGCTTCATCATAAATTACCACGCCTTGACCGCTTTCGCGACCCTCGACAATCACCAGGTCGGCACCGGACGCCAAGTCACGCGTGACTTGCTCCCATAGGCGACTGCCGGGTTGCAGATCCCGGGGATCTTTCTTACCCACTTCGCTGACCACGAGTTCAAAGCCATAGGCCCGAGCCAGCTTGATGGTATTGCTGCGCGTCTCGCCGTCAATGTTAATCGTGCCGTCGGAGATCTCGACACCCGTAAAACCAAGGCTGCGCGCACGGTCCAAGAATTCCACCAAGCGCCTCTGGAGGAGAGCCAACTCGAGAAACGTGCCGCCGGGGAATATGTGGACGCCGTACGATTTGACGAGTTCAATTTTTTGCTTCAAGAGTCTACGGTCGTAAAATGCCGATGTGCCGAAGGTCAGCTTAATCTGGTCAATGTAGTCAGAAGCCAGCTCCAGGAGGTCGTGGGTTCCGGTCAAACCAAGGCCCTTGTCGATCACCATGGTGATTCCGGTCTGCCGCGGTTTGGGAACTCGATCCGGGTTCGGAAAGTCCAAAATGTCAAACCATGCCTTATTGTCGTGAACAGCCATCAGGCAAAACCTCCGCCAGCAAATTTTTCGTCGTCTCCCGCAATCTATTCCTGCCCACGGGGCGAGGTGACGGCGCAAAATGCGGCACATTACCTGACCCCCGACAGGGAAGCTTATCTAGGGCAACAACTGAAGAAGCGGAGGGTGCTCGCATGGCCAGCAAAGCAACACCGATACGCCACCATGGCTCCGGTCATCCAACATCGGCGCCGGACCGTGCCGGGCATCAGCAAAAGCTGCTGGTGTTGGCCTTGGTCCCCTTTATTATGGTGCTGGGCAACTCGATGTTGGTGCCGGTTTTGCCCAAAATGATGCATGTGATGCATCTAAGCCTGTTTCAAGTCGGTTTGGTGATTACCGTATTTTCCATTCCTGCTGGAATTGTTATCCCCATCGCCGGAGCCGTGTCCGACCGGGTCGGACGCAAGGTCGTCATCGCCCCCGCCTTGCTTGTCTATGGGCTGGGCGGTCTGGGAGCGGGCGCGGCAGCGGCGATCGCTCCCCATCCTTTTGGATGGATCTTGATCGCGCGCCTCATTCAAGGCATTGGGGCCGGCGGCACCTATCAACTGGCGATGACGGTAGTGGGGGATATGTTTGAAGGCCAGAGCCGGGCGGGGGCGTTGGGCAAACTGGAAGCGGCCAATGGGTTGGGCAAAGTCGTTTCGCCCATCGCGGGATCGCTCATCGCCGTGATCGTTTGGTTCGCACCGTTCTTTGCCTACGGCCTGCTCGCGTTTCCGATTGCCTGGCTAGTTTGGCTGATGATCAAGGAACCTCCGGAGAATCGCGCCCGACAGGGCTTTAGCGCCTACTGGAGCGGACTCCGATCCACGCTGTCCGAAAAGGCCGGGTCGTTGAGTCTCGCCTTCTTGGCGGGGGCACTCGTCCTGTTCATCCTGTTCGGTGTCCTGAGCTACCTGGCAGACGTTCTCGAAAAGGTCTTCGGCTACCATGAGTTGGTCCGAGGCCTGTTGATTGCCATCCCCGTGCTAGCCTCGGCGGCCGCCTCCTATCTTTCCGGCACCGTCCTGCAAAAACGCTTAGCTCAGTGGTCTAAGCCCATCGTCAGCGGCGGCCTGCTCCTGATCGCACTGGCCATGGCGGCCGAGCCATTCTTTGCCGGGACCAGCGCCTTCTTGGCCTTGGCCGTTTTGGTGTTCCAAGGTGTGGGAACCGGATCCGTGCTGCCTTCGATCAATACGATGGTCACCAGTGCGACGACCACCAAGGAACGGGGAGTCGTCACCAGCCTCTACGGCAGCACGCGCTTTTTCGGCGTTGCCCTCGGCCCGCCACTGTTCAGCTTGGCCATGCGCCACCGGTTTGCGGTGTTTTGGGCCGCCGCCGCTCTGGCCTTCATCACCAGCGGACTGGTCTGGTTTTTCTTGAATCAACGGCAAATGCTTCCTCACGCTCCAGCGACCAAGCCAGCCGCGCCTCGTGCGTCTCGGCAAAAACCCCGAGGACGCCAGCGCCTGTCGTGACGGCCGCCTGGAGCCCCGGTCCGGAAGTGTCGGCCGATCCTTTGGGCAACGGACCCGAACCGTTTCCCATATTCATTGGGGTCCCGCAGCCGAATCCGGTAACATTTAGCGACTAGAGGTTCCAGAGGTTTCCGGAGTTAATTCGAAGGACTGCGGTGATACTAGGACCATTACAGGACGAGGGGGTGAAATAACAAGATGGCACGAGGCAGCAATACGGGTAACCGTGCGTTGGTCCAAGGAGCGCAGAAGGCCTTGGATCAATTTAAGTACGAAATTGCCCACGAACTCGGCGTCCAAGGCGCCGACGACGGCTACTGGGGAGACGTACCCGCTCGGCAATGCGGCTCTGTAGGTGGACAGATGGTGCGCCGCATGATTGAAATGGCGGAGCAGAGCATGGCAGGCCGCGGAGGACGTTAAACCGCCGCAGGACCTTTTGATAAAAATGGACGGATTATTTTCTTCCGTCCATTTTTATGTTGTCTGCCGGGCATTCGGCCAAACGCCTGGCATGAGGCCAAACGCCCTAGGTTGTGCCATAATGAAGCTACGGGGTCCGCCATTGGCGAAAACCGCGGATGCTAAGCGAGCGATTTCGAGGACGGATCAGCGATGACGATGTCCGGGGATCTTCAAACTGCCATCGAAGAGGAACTCTCGGGAGCGAATGCTTCGCATCTCGCCGACCGTTATCAAACCCTTTCGCGTGCGTACCGCAATCCGGATGACCGTGACCGCATCCCGCCCGCCAGCCGCGACCAGGTCCAAGCCTATCTGGCCGCTCGCCTGCCCGCCACCTACCAAGCGGTGGAGGCGGTGCTGGCGCAAGTCGCCCTCCGCCTGCGATCGGATTGGCACCCCCGATCCCTGTTGGATCTGGGAGCCGGCCCGGGCACCGTAATGTGGTCGCTGCTGCGGCGGTTCACGAGCATCACCGAGGTGACGTTGCTCGAATACAACCCGCACATGATTGGTCTGGGGCGCCGACTCGCCCAGCACGCGGCCGACCCCCGCCTCACCGCCGCCCACTGGATTCAAGCCGATCTGGAACGATCCTTGCCCACCCTGACGGCTCACGACGGGGTGGTGGTAGCCGCCTATGCCGTTGGGGAACTCACGGCTACCGGCCGCCGCGCGCTGTTCGAATGGGCCGTACGTATTCGACCCCCTCTCCTGATCCTTATTGAGCCGGGCACCCCCAAGGGATTTGCGACCATTCTCGCCGCCCGCCAACACCTGATGGCCCACGGCGCAACGATCTTGGCGCCCTGTCCGGCCGATGGCCCTTGTCCCCTCGCCCGCACCAGCGACTGGTGCCATTTTTCCGTGCGAGTCGCCCGTTCCCGCTGGCATCGCCAGCTCAAGGCGGCCCGGCGCGGTTACGAAGACGAGAAGTTTTCTTTCGTTGCCCTAACCTTTCCGGGGGAGACTGTAGCCTGGGGGGAGAGGTCACCGCGAATCCTCAGACATCCGCACATCGGCAAGGGTTATCTGCGCTTTACGCTGTGCACGGAGAATCGACTCGTCACCCGGGTCGTCACCCGGAGTGAGCCTGGGTATCACCGTTTTCGCAAACTCAAATGGGGCGATGCCTTGGCGGAAGCGGGTCCGGAACCGGACGCTTAACCCTTGACTTTCATGGCTCCACGATTTGGACGGATAGCCTCATCGCAAGGTAAGACGTGGCAGGGACAGTCTGCCGGCCATCCGATCGATGACACGAATGAAATCGGGCACATTCATGTAGCGTCGGGCTCGAGCTTTGGGCTATGGATGCTTCCCGGACGGCAGGCGTCCGATGACTTTGGGCATCCTGCACAACGCCGGTCTGGTGGGCCTGTTTTGGCGGCCTAACGGCGCTGAGTGGCCAAAAATACCCATAGCGCTGGAAGACCTCGGCCGCTTCAGGCGGCTGGTCCCAGAATTCCTTGAGCGTTTCTTTGAGCGTTTCTTTGATGGCATGGGCGCGTCTCGTTTGGAGATGGGAAGCGCCGGCGTCGTTCAGGCGTCTCATTACGGGAGATTTATCAAAATGCAGTGCGGCGGATACCTCGGCGTTCAGGCCGAGGAGGGACTCCGGCCTCCGATGGACCACGCCACCCACAATCTGCGGGCATTGCGTGGCTCCGATCTACCGTTTACGCGCGAAATCCACCCTGGATGCGAGTGTTTGGAGGTTTTCAAGACAAGTGGGCCCACCTGCCGCTTTAATGAAAGCCTCGAGATGCCAGGATCCAAACGCTAATGGTTATCCCTACCGTTCCCATTCCTACGTTTCGTATCAACAGTGCGGATGAGCCATTTCTCATTGACCAAACACATACCCGCAAGGCTTCTCAGGTCGTTCCCTGTCGGGCGAGGTCCCTCTGCTCCCGCCACCGTCGTGGCGAGGCCTTGGTGATCACCGATTCTTCGACCAGCCGCGCCTTGGGCTACGATCACTTATCGAATGGGAGAACGCTCGATGGCGGAATGATACCAATTAACGAAAAACCTATCTCGAAAGAGACTTATGGGTAACGTTAAGGTTACTTCACCCGGGTATTTAAGCAATTCCGCCGCATGAACCCCTCGGACTGGCAGCGTTTGTCGCACAGGGCAGGGGCCACCGGGTTGCTCGCAGACGATCCTTCCCCCAGATCGAGTGATCGGCCGCCGATGGCGTCAAGGATTTGACGAACGAATCGTAATTTATCCATGCCAAAGGCCGGCCCCTCCTCGAACTTCGTGAGCATCGTGTAGGCTAATGGGGTATAATGAATACATTAGGTAAGCGGGCCCTGGTGTGGAAGAATTATCGACTGGAAAGTAGTGTCAGTCGTTCCGTGCTAGGAGATGCTATGATCGGCCTCCGGGTTTTTCCTTTCTTAGGTAACCCCCACCGCGCCTGGCGTGGCTGGCTCATGCGCACACGCTTCGTCTACCCCATGCATACTGGAGATGAGGCAAGCGCGGCCTAGGGGACGCCTTCGGTCGCTTCGTAGTCGAAAATCACGTCGTGATCTATGCCTCCCCATCAGACCGGGTGCCGCTTACATTTAAAGCGCGATGGATCATCGGCTCCAGCATGATCTGCTGACCGCTGAATGGTGACATTGCTGATGCGCCCAGCGGCTCGCACGATGGCGTCAGACCGAAATGAACGCGCATCGCCTTCAGATAGAGAGGGGGAACGAACATGTCGACCGATATTGGTGAATTCACCGACCAAGAGTACAAGTACGGATTTACCACTGACCTGGACACCGACATCGTACCCCGGGGGCTCAACGAAGACGTCATCCGATTAATTTCGGGTAAAAAAAATGAACCGGCGTGGTTGCTCGACTGGCGCCTTGAAGCGTATAGGAAATGGGTTAAAAAGCCGGAGCCGCGGTGGCAAAACGTTCACTACGATCCTATCGACTATCAGGACATCAGCTATTATGCGGCACCCAAGCCGAAAAAGAGCTTGGCCAGTCTTAACGAAGTCGACCCTGAGGTTCGCGCCATGTTCGACAAGCTTGGGATCTCGCTAGCAGAACAAGAGCGCCTATCCGGGGTGACGGTGGCGGTCGATGCGGTCGTCGACTCGGTCTCGGTGGCCACCACGTTTAAGAAGAAGCTTGCCGAAGTGGGCGTCATCTTTTGCTCGTTTTCCGAGGCGGTACAGAATCACCCCGACCTCGTGCAGAAATATTTGGGAAGTGTCGTGTCTAATCAGGACAATTTCTTCGCCGCATTGAATGCCGCCGTGTTTACGGACGGCTCATTTTGCTACATTCCTAAAGGCGTGCATTGTCCGATGGAGCTTTCTACGTATTTTCGCATCAATGCAGCCGATACGGGTCAGTTCGAACGCACCTTGATTATTGCCGAAGAGGGATCGTATGTCAGTTACCTCGAAGGATGCACCGCACCCATGCGTGACAAGAATCAACTGCACGCGGCGGTGGTGGAACTTGTGGCCTTAGAAGGCGCGGTCATTAAGTACTCCACGGTACAAAACTGGTATCCCGGCGATGCCCAGGGGCGTGGCGGCATTTATAACTTTGTCACCAAACGAGGGCTGTGCGCGGGCGCGAATTCGAAGATTTCTTGGACCCAAGTCGAGACGGGATCGGCGATTACCTGGAAATATCCTGGGGTCATTCTCCAAGGCGACGGGTCCGTCGGCGAGTTCTACTCGGTCGCACTCACAGCCAACTATCAACAGGCCGATACTGGTTCTAAGATGGTTCACCTGGGAAAAAACACCCGTAGTAGTATTATTTCGAAGACGGTATCGGCCGACCACGGTCAAAGCACCTATCGCGGTCTCGTTCAGATCCACGACACCGCCATTGGCGCCCGAAACTACACCCAGTGTGATTCCTTGCTCATGGGCAAGGATTCTGGTGCCTCCACCTTCCCCTACATCGAAGTAAAACACCCGAGTGCCAAGGTCGAACATGAAGCTTCGACCTCGAAAATCGGCGAAGACCAGCTCTTTTATTGTCGACAGCGGGGCATTCCGGAAGAAGAGGCCACGATTATGATTGTCAATGGATTTTGCCGGGAAGTCTTTAAGACCCTGCCGATGGAGTTTGCCGTCGAGGCCCAGCGACTGCTCAGCGTCAGTTTGGAAGGGAGCATCGGATGATCTTAAAAATTGAGAACCTGCGCGCCAAGGTTGGCGACAAGGAAATCTTGCGCGGTGTGAACCTCGAACTCCCGCTGGGTCAGGTGCACGCCATCATGGGTCCTAACGGGTCCGGCAAGAGCACATTGGCCCAGGTGTTGGCTGGTCGCGAGGAATACACGGTCACGGGGCGCGTGCTCTTTGATGGAGAAGATCTGCTTACGCAGACGCCGGAAGCGCGGGCGTTTATGGGTTTATTCCTGGCTTTCCAGTATCCGGTCGAACTCCCGGGAGTGGGTAATCTGTACTTCCTTCGCACCGCACTGAACTCGGTGCGCAAGCAGCGAGGCCTGGAAGCACTCGATGCCGTCGACTTCCTCGCATTTGCCCAAAAGCGGATGGACCTGGTCGAGATGGACCGCAGTCTGATGAGTCGTTCAGTCAATGAAGGCTTCTCTGGTGGCGAAAAGAAGCGCAACGAAATTTTACAGTTAGCCATCCTCGAACCGAAATTGGCTATTTTAGATGAGACTGATTCGGGCCTCGATATCGATGCCCTGCGCACGGTCGCCAAGGCGGTCAATGCACTTCGCGGCCCTGATCGGACGCTGTTACTCATTACCCATTATCAGCGCCTGCTCGACTACATCGTACCCGACCAGGTCCACGTCATGACCGAAGGTCAAATCGTCCGATCAGGCGGCAAGGACCTGGCCCTGGAACTTGAGCATGACGGGTATCTGGCAGACGCGCCCGACCACACCTTGCCGGTCGGAGGCACCCCATGAGCCCGAACCGCGCTACCGGCCTGGCGCAAATCGCCTTGCCAGAACCAGCGGGACAGCCTACGTGGCTTCAGCGCATGCGTCGCAGCGCCCTCGACTGGGTGGCCGAAAATGGATTCCCCGGGCACGACGATGAGGACTGGAAGTATACCCGGCTCGGCCCCCTCTTGGCCATTCCCTTCGAGCTCGCTCAGCCCATCGATTCCTCTTTGACCGCAAGCGCTCTGGATGTCTTAGTAGGCAATTGTGGCGGACCGCGCCTCGTCTTTGTCAACGGCCATTTCAATCCTCAATTGTCCTCGCTCACAGAGATCCCGAAAAACATTCGGGCCACGAGCCTTCGGACGCACTTGCATCAAACGGAAGAATCGGGTGCCTCCCGTTTATTTCCACCGCCTCAAAACAGCTTTGTTGCGCTTAACAGTGCCTTCTCTGAGGATGGGGCGTACATTGAAGTTCCCCCCCACACCACCGTCGAGCGGCCCATTCATCTGGTTTTCGTAACGGACGGCCCAGCCGATGCGGCCCCCATCCTAGCCAGCCCTCGGTCGGTGATCATCGCGGAGGCGAATAGTCGCCTGACCGTGATCGAATCCTACGTGGGCTTGCGCCCGCAAGTGTCGTTAACCAATGCCTTCACCCAGGTGATACTAGAAGCCGGCGCCAACGTCGAACACTATACCCTGCAAAATGAGCCGGCTACCGCCATGCACCTAGGCATGCTGGCGGTTCACCAGCCAGCCGCAAGCGAATTCTCTTCATATGCGCTATCTCTGGGAGCCTCCCTCGCTCGACAGGAAATTCGAGTCGCGCTGGCAGGCGAAGGCGCACAAACCCAGCTCCGTGGCTTATACATGCCCCGAGGCCGACAGCATCATGGTCACGTCACCAGCATTGACCATCAAGCCCCCGGCTGCACCAGTCGAGAACTGTACAAAGGGGTGCTGGATGGACAAAGCCGCGGCGTGTTCAAAGGAAAGGTCGTTGTCCGGCCTGGAGCCGATCGCACCGATGCCAATCAAAGCAACAAGAACCTGTTGCTCTCCGAAGGCGCCGAAATCGACACCCGACCGCAACTGGAAATTCTGGCTGATGATGTCAAATGCACCCATGGGGCCGCAGTGGGTCAACTCGATGAGGAAGCCGTCTTTTATCTGCGTTCGCGAGGCATTGGACAAAAGGCCGCCCGCGACATGCTGACCTATGCCTTTGTTTCGGAGATGCTTGGGTTGATTACGATACCCGAACTTAAAACTCTGATCGAGCACGCCGTGGCACAGCAACTGGAGGCGGACTCCACGGACGATCGAGAAAAGACCCTTGCGGGGGAGATTCGCTCGCGTTAGAGGGGTTGATCCGGCGACCAGGACGCTATCGCCAAACACCTGCCGAGGCCGCGACCGCTGAGATTTCGTCTCCTCTGCAGTTGCCGACGCGTCGGGCGCGCGCGTTCAAGCCCCTCGTCGCGGCGTCGAGCCTTTGACTGGGTTGCATGAGACGCACGCTGAACATCTAGTCCCGGGCGTTTGCCAGGGCCCAGACCCATTTCCATAGGTATTCAGGAGGCGACTCGATGGACAGCGATTTTCGTGATCTCTATCAAGAGGAGATTCTCGATCACAGCCATAGTCCCCGCAACTTCCGCAAGATCGAAGACGCGACCGTGTCCGAAGAAGGCCTCAACGCCCTTTGCGGAGACCAAATGACCCTCTATCTGCAGCTCGATGGCGAGACCATCCAAGACATTGCCTTTTATGGCATGGGCTGTGCTATCTCAAAAGCCTCATCGTCATTAATGACCACTGCCGTTAAGGGGAAAACCCAAGCAGAGGCACTCAGCTTGTTTGAACGCGTCCATACTATGCTTACCATCGGTCCGGATGCCGAGGTCCATCCGGAAGATCTGGGAAAACTGGCCGTTCTCTCAGGTCTGTGGGAATATCCGATGCGGATTAAGTGTGCTACGCTCGGTTGGTACACCCTAAAGAAGGCGCTGGAATCCCCTCGTCAAGAAGGGAGGCCATAGGCATGCCGACGAACACGAAGGTCCCGATTTCGCTCAGCCGAGATTGCCAGGCAACGCTCATCCCTGGCGGAGAGACGATAACGCTCGCCAAGGGCCAAGCGGTGGTGTTAACCCAAGCTCTGGGTAGCAGTTTCACGGTCATGACCGAGGACGGCTATCTCGCCAGAATTGCGACCGAGGATGCCGATGCGATCGGTCAAAGCGGGGTAGTCGCGGCAGCGAGCTCGCCCACTGCCGCAGAATTTGGCACCGACCTGGTCATGGAGGTGCTCAAAACTATCTTCGACCCCGAGATCCCCGTGAACGTGGTGGATCTCGGCTTAATCTATGGGTGCGATTCCCATCTTCTTCCCGACGGCAGCCACCACGTGAAAATTCAGATGTCAATGACGGCCCCTGGATGCGGCATGGGCGATGTGCTTCGCCAAGAAGCAGCGGCCAAAGTTGAATCCCTTCCGGGGGTAGGGAAAGTGGACATCGAATTGGTGTGGGATCCCCCATGGGACACCAGCCGGATGTCGGATGCCGCCCGATTGCAACTGGGATTCTATTAAGACTCTGGAGGACTTTTTCCACCTGGTCGATGCCGTCGCGGTCGAAAACGGTCAAGCATATGCCCACCGCCTCGATTTCTGGCCGACCCTTGGTTATATGTCGGCTCGGGACAGATTAGGAGATTCTCTTTCAGGCTTCCCTAGGAGCTTGTCCATTTATTGTTCCGCTTTTGCATAACTATGCAAGCCGGAAAGAAAGGTAAAGCAATTCCCAAAAACCTGGAATACGTTAAAGGAAA
>JAJZZH010000061.1 GCA_021797675.1 Bacillota bacterium
CGACCGTTCCCACGCCGCTTGCGGCGTGATGCCCAGGGAGCGATGGATCTGTTGATGATAGCTTTGGTCTACCCACGCCTCCCCATAGGCATTGAGGTCGTCCAGCGTTTGGCATTGCCCTTGGTCGATCAAGGCTTGCCACTCATGGGTGAGTTGTTGGTCCACACGGCGGAACAAACGTTCTATTTTTCCCTTGGACACCCCCGTGTAATGCACCGGAATCGGCTATCAGCGAGGGAAGTTTTCGCGTGACTCACCCCTTCCATCCACTCTTCGGACAAGAGTGGACTGGGGTCACCATGAAATACGCGTGGGGAGAACCCCGGGTGTATTACTTTGATGCGGAGAGACGCATGCGCGCGATTCCGCGCGCATGGACCAGTTTGGAGCCGATTGATCCCTGGTTGCAGCTGGCGGCGGGACGGTCGCTCTTGCGCCTCGTCGATTGTCTGGCCTTGGTGTCATGGGTCGAGCATCTTACCGTCAGAGACGTGCACAGATCCGATGAGGTGTAACGTGAATTTTGTGATCGTGTCATGCTAATTATGTGATCGTCATGCAGCGTGTCGTCTTATATGTCAGTCATTATGTCGACAATGATATCGACAGAGTTCCGGTGAAGTCATATAATTAGGCTGACATCTTAGGAAGATTTTCAAGGAGTGAAGTCGGAGCATGAATGGAACACAGAAGAAGGCAGGGGCATTGCGCGAGAATCACACGTGGAATCGGCGAGCCGAGGCCGTGCGTGACCCGTTATTTCAGGATCATCCGGAATTCTTCGACGCGCGAGACCTGGTGCAAGTCAAATACGAGATGTTGCGACGCGTCCATCACGACGGGCACACCGTGACACAAGCCAGTGCAGCCTTCGGGTTGTCACGTCAGGCCTTTTATCAGACCCAAGCAGCCTGGGAGGCAGAGGGGATCACGGGATTGGTTCCGGAACGTTCGGGACCACGCAGTGCCCACAAACTCTCGGATGTCATACTCAGCGCCGCGTACGCGGCGCATCAAGCCCATCCCGCCTGGAGTTATGCGGACCTGACGCGCTGGGTAGCCCAAGAGTTTACCATTACCGTGCATCCGCGTAGCCTCGCCCGGGCTTTAAGGGACCGAAACAGATCGTAGCCCCCACTGCAGGGGCGAGTGGGGGCCAATTCGGTCAGACGGAGTCCCTGGCCTATGAAGCACTACGGCAGGCATTTGTGCAGGGACAATGCCATTCGGCGACGGCGATGCAACAATACGAGCAATTGCGTGATCGCGGATTATGGGCTTGGCTCCGGCGACAGGAGAGGCCCCGTGCAGAGGAGTCTCTCCGGCCGGGGCCGCAGAAGACCCCGGACGAGTTAGTCCGGGTGCTGGGGCAAATGATGCAGGCCCAGGCACGGGCGATGTCACACATGTAATACAACACATACCACTAGGGAAAGAAGGGACACCCATGACTCGATTAGCTGAACCTCGCAGTTTTCGCCTCGACACCCGCACGGCGGCCGATTTAACCTATCTGGCTCTCCTACGACACCAGAGTGAGGGCGCCATGGTGCGGGAACTCATTCAACAAAAGGCACAGGAAGTGTGGGCGATCGCCGTGGCGCGATCGCCCGCCTTAGCCCAGGATGCCACGCTCATCCACAACGGCGGCACGATTTTAAGCCGTGAAGAACAAGACGCCTGGCACACGCTCGACTCCCGCGTCACGGGCGCTACGGATGCCATGGCAACTCCGGGGGAACGCCGATGAAGGCCCGCGTCGGAAAGATTACCGCCAGCCACTTACGGCGCCAAGCCCTCATTTATATCCGCCAATCGACGTTGCGCCAAGTGTTGGAGAATACCGAAAGTACCGAGCGGCAGTATGCTCTGCGCCAACGTGCGGCGGATCTGGGCTGGGTTGCAGACCAAATCCGAGTGATTGATCAGGACTTGGGGCATTCGGGGGCATCGGCCTCCGATCGTGCGGGGTTTCAAGAATTGGTGGTGGAGGTAAGCCTCGGCCATGTCGGAGTGGTGATGGGTCTGGAAGTGTCGCGATTGGCGCGCAATTCGGCGGACTGGCACCCACTGTTAGAGCTTTGTGCGCTGACAGATACCCTCATTTGCGATGAGGATGGACTCTATGATCCGCACGACTTCAACGACCGACTCGTCCTCGGACTGAAGGGAACCATGAGCGAAGCGGAACTCCATGTTCTGAAGAGCCGCCTCCAAGGCGGCATTGAGAGTAAAGCCCGACGGGGGGAACTGAAAGCCCCCCTCCCCGTCGGGTTTGTGTAGACGTCGGACAATGGCGTCGTGCTGGACCCGGATGCGGCGGTCCAACAGGCCATACACCTGCTATTCGACACCTTTGCCCGCACGGGGAGTGCCTGGAAAACGGTCCAATTTTTTACCACGCACGCGATCCCCTTTCCTCGACGCGTCCATAACGGCCCGCACCGCGGAGAGCTCGTCTGGGGCCCCTTGGTCCATGGTCGCGTTCGCCAAATCCTGCATAATCCGCGCTACGCCGGGGCTTTTTGTTTTGGACGGACCCATACCCGGTACACGGGCGACCATAAATCCCACGTCGAATGGATGGCCCTCGTTCACAATGCCCATCCCGGTTATATCACCTGGGACCACTTTGAAGACATCCAGCGGCGCTTACGGGATAATGCTAAGACATACGATACCGCGAACAGTGCCCATTCGCCGAGGGAAGGACTCGCCTTAATCCAGGGGTTAGTCCTCTGCGGCCGTTGCGGTCGCCGGATGACCGTGCGTTACCATGAGCGTCAATGGGGCCTGGTCCCGGATTACGTGTGCCAATATGAGGGGATTGCCGAGGGACAGGCGATCTGCCAGAGCGTCCCGGGACAAGCCATTGATGCCACGATTGGCGAATTAGTGGTCACCATCATTTCTCCGACCGTGTTGCAACAAACGCTGGCCGTACAAGAGGAATATCGGCAACAAATGCGTGCAGTGGAGCGGTTGCGCCAACAAGAAATCGACCGTGCTCGCTATGAGGTGCATGCCGCTCACCGGCGTTATCTCTTGGTCGATCCCGCGAATCGCCTGGTCGCCCAGAGCCTCGAAACCGATTGGAACACCAAACTCCAAATCCTCGCGGATTTAGAAGCCACGGCCGACCGGCACCACCAAGAAGAACCGACGTTAACCCCGTCGCAAGAGGCCGCGATCGCAGCCTTGGCCACCGACGTCCCCCGGCTCTGGGCCGATTTAGCCACGCCGCAACGGGAACGTAAGCGATTGGTTCGTCTGGTCATTGCAGACGTCACCCTCACCCGGGAAACTGAGCACATTCTCATCCAAGTCCGATTGCACAGCGGTCATACCCAAACGTTTCGGATTCCTCGACCGCTGACGATTGGAGAGCGCCGCCGCACGGCGGCGAGCATTGTGCAGCAGATTGACGATCTCCTCAACGAGGGCCCCGAAAATTATGTGGCCCGTGTTCTCAATGAACGCGGCGTGCGTCCCGTCGATGGCCCGTGCTTCACGAAAGATAGCGTTCGGCATTTACGGGAGGCCCATCACTTGAAGAGTCGACGTCAACGATTGCGTGTCCAAGGGTGGTTGACGCAAAATGAAGTGGCAGCAGCATTGCATTGCGGAATCGCCACCGTGAAGGCGTGGCGACGACAAGGTGTACTGCATGCGGAAGCCTATAACGATCACCCGGAATACCTCTATGCCCCGCTAACGTATCCGATTCCGAATAAAGGTCAATGGAAACGAGGATGGACAGCCACCCCCGAAGTTATGCCGCAGACAGAGAAAGAGGTGTAGTATGGATCAATCGCCTTTGTTTTGGCCCGGTAAGGGCGGGCGGCCTTCGGGCGAAAGCCATGAAACGCCGCGAATGCGGCAAATCGGGGATTCCACACCATGGCGCCATCAGGCGGATGCTCCACGACCATCGGCTTCATATTGTCCGATAGAATAGTGGCGGGGACGCACCCAAAGTACGCAAACGCGTGTTCGAGACAGGCAAAGAGGGTCTCTT
>JAJZZH010000118.1 GCA_021797675.1 Bacillota bacterium
TTGAATGCGTAATCCGTCTTTAAATCCATCAGCGGATGCGTATCCATCATCATCACCTGCCCTGCCGATGGATTATACCGTGGAATCGCTACCGAACCCCTGTCGATATGGGGATCCCTGGTCGCCAGACCAAGCGTAGAGCGATTGCGTAGAGCGAGCGGGACTTGCCGTTTTACGCGGGCCTTACCGTCTCCTCTGAAAAATCCTTGCCGACCACCATATCTAGACTGCCCGATCCTGACCACCACAATATCCCGATCGCGACCACGGAACCTTCCGGGACTGCCACCCCATTTTTCATTCCTGTGGGTGCCCCGAACCCGGGGCATGGGCGTCTCCTGGCCAAAACCATGGCCAAGCCCAAGCCTCAAATCGCCGAGGATTTATTTCAAACGTGCCGGAGATATCGCCCAGTCCCCGTGCTCGGGGCGGAACCGAGGGACCGGGCAGCGGCGTTCTACATTTTAATGGCGCCGTTGGTGATCCCGGCCACGAAATAGCGCATCAAAAACAGGAAGAGCACGGCAATCGGGATCGAGGCCATGGTAAACGCGGCCAACTGCAAGTTGAAGGCGTTGACCGAGGGAGCCAGCGGCGGCGGTTGGAAGTTGGCGATGGCCATCGCCACGGTGGCGTGGTTGGAGCTCAAGATCAACGAGGGCAGAATATAATCGCTCCACAGGCCCACGATGTTGAGCAGGGCGAGGGTGACGACAATGGGGACCGACAGCGGAACGACAATCCTCAAAAAGGATTGCAATTCTCCCGCCCCGTCGATGCGGGCGGCGTCGAACAGGTCATTCGGGATGGAGCGGACGAACGTCCTTAAAATAAAGACGCAAAAGGCTTGCCCGCCGGCAATGTAGGGCAGGATGAGGCCCCACAGCGAATTGAGCAAATTCAAGGCCTTAATCTCGAGAAAGAGCGGAATTAAGGTGAGAAAACCGGGGACCAGCAGCAGACCAAAAATCACGTAGAACAGCACTTCCCGCTCCGGGAACTCCAGCCGGGCAAACGCGTAGGCGGAGAGCAGAGCAAACGCCAGCATCGCTGCCACGCTCACCGAGACCACAAACCCCGACCGCCAATAGGCACTCGCGGTGGCTTGAAAGGCCAGGGCAAAATTCTGCCACAGGGGATGGAAGGGAAACGAAAACGGCGAGCCGGCGGTTTGCACGCCGCTCTTGAAGGCGTTGAACACCATGAAGATCATCGGATATAAGGTCAATCCGGCCAAAACCAGCAAAATCACATGGACGCTAATCGACGGGACGCGCTTTTGCACCATGGTGCTTCACCCTCCTTTCGGTACCCATCAGGCTTCAGACTGGAAATAGCGCATGTTGAGCAAGGCCAACACCATGACCACGACGAAGACCATGAAGGCGATGGCCATGCCATAGCCATACTGGTCGTAGTTGATGGCCGTCTCATACATGTAAAACACCGGCGTGGTGGTCGACGTGCCCGGTCCTCCGCCGGTCATCAGCATCGGGGTCAACAGGTTCTGGCTGACGCCGACGATGGAGAGGACTAAGAGCAACTTCACTTGGGACATCACCAGGGGCAGGTCGATTTTCAGGATGCGCCCCCAACGGCTGGTGCCGTCCACCGCCGCCGCATCCAATAATTCGCCGGGGATGGCCTGCAGCCCGGCGTAATAAATCAGCAAGTTGAAGGGGGCCACCCAAGGGAACCCCATCAAGATGACCGCCCACAAGGCGTATGACGGATTGGCCAGCCACGCATGATGAATGAAGCCCAGCCCAATCAGCTTGAGCACCGCGTTCAACAGCCCGGTCGGTTCATAGATGTACTGCCAGATGAGAATGCCGACCACGGTCGGCAAGACCATCGAAATGATAAACAGGGTGCGGTAGAGATATTGCGCCCGCAAGCTGCGCAGCTGGAAGACGAGTTCCGCCACGATAAAGGGGGGCACCAACGCCAGAGGAATCCCGACCACCGTCCACAAGGCAACGTGTCCGATGGACTGCAAGAAGACGGGGTCGTGAAACGCCTGGGTGAAATTGGCAAACCCGATCCAGGTCGGGGGATTGAATCCGTCCCAGCTGGTGAAGGCCCCGATGAGGGCGCGAACCGCCGGATAATAGCTAAACGAGAGAATAAAGATAAAGGTCGGGGCCAAAAATGCGTAGGCGATCAACCGTGTGCGCCAAGTGGTCTTGCGGCGGAGCTCGGCGCGGGGGACGGCGACCTCCGTGGACGGACTTACGGATACCCGGTCTGCTAACATAGGGCCCTCCTTCGAAACCGACGAGAAAAGGAGCCGATGGCAGCGGCCTTTTCCCGTCGGTAAAGTGAAACCATAGGCTGTCTATAGACTTACCGCACGACTACGGGATGTGCGGGTGGTTGGTTACAATATACTGATGAACCGCCTGTTGCACAATACTGTCGTATTGCTGCTTGGCGGCGGCAAAGCTGATGTGTCCGGACACGTACTCCTGGAACAGGTTGAAAATTCGAGTGTGCGCTTCCGCGGTGACGTCCGAAAATCCGAACACCGAGGCGTATTTCGCGCCCTTGGGGAGCGCGGAACCGCGTTCCGAGGGCAACGGCTTCGTCCCTTGCATCGTGGGCACAAACTCGCCCAAATTGTTGACGATAGTCTGGTCGTTCTTGGGCGCCGTGAAAAACCGCACCCAGGCCAGGACCGCCTTGAACTTGGCCGGCGTCATCGTCCGATCGGCGCGAGGGGTCGCGATAGCGTACTGGAACGCCGCCGACGGACCGCCCACGTCCGCCGCGCTGTTGATCTTGGTCCCATAGCGAAAGCTCTTGGGCAGCGCTCCTGCCGGGAAGGCGAAGGAGCCAATGGGAAACTTGGCGCCGGCAAGCGACGTCTCATTGGGCAGCCATGATCCTTGGTAGACCATCGCCACCTTATGGGCAGCGAACAATTTCTGACCGTTTTGCTCACCGGTGGGTTGATTGAGGACGGGAATGTCGGTCACGTTGGGATCCCAGTAGTGGTAAAGCTGTTTCACCAACGGCCACCATGCGGTCAGGCGGGGATTCTTGGCCGGGTTCAAAAGGCCCTTTTCATATCCGATCACTTCCCCTAAAGCCGTGACCGCGTACTTCGACTTCGACCAGACCTCCAACTGGTGAATCGTTTTGGCTCCTAGGTTGTTGCCGAGAAACAGGCGTGACCACCAGCTGTAATAGGGGATGTCGGCGCCGGGCTGAATGTGGTGCGCCTGCAGCTTCTTGCAGTCGGCCAGGAGGGCCGCCCACGTCTTGGGCGGAGCCGTAATTCCAGCCTTGGCAAACAGATTCTTGTTATAGTAGAACGCCGTGCCGACCCAGTCGCCGTCCACTTCGTAGATGGCGCCGTTCGGCGCGGAGATTTGGCCCAACACCCGTGCGCTCATGGTGTCTTTCCACGCCTTGTTGCCGGGCACGTAGGGATTGGGTTGATTGAGGTAGGGTTTCAGGTTGACCACGATGCCCCGCGGCCACACCGAGTTGAAGTCGATATACTGGCCCCAAACCACATCAGGCAGCTTGCCGCCGGCGGCGTCCACCTCGACCGCCTGCACGTCGTTGGAATTCATGGCCGCCGGGTAGACGAACTTGATGTGAATGCCCGGGTACATCTTTTCAAACTGCTTGGCCACGTTCTCGAAGGCCATCAGCTTGGGACTGCCCGGCAACAGCTTGATTCCGGGAAGGGCGGGGGTATAGGCCTGCGCATACGTGGTAATCGTGCCCTTGAAGGTGAGCTTGGGAATTCGGGGCGTATGGTGCTGAGCGGCCGGACGGACCGCAGTCCAACCGCCGAGACTCATGATTAAGGCCAATCCGACCGTGGTACTTGCCAATGCAGTACGACGAATTGCACCCATGTTATCCAACCCTCCTAAAAATAGCCTGACGATGGCACATCTAAGATCGTTCAATCGTTGGATCTAAATATCATAACGCCGCGCAGAACGCCGGCGGACGTTCTTGGGACCGAACCTCCTGCCCGGCGATGCCCCGAAATCGTCTAGCAGTCCGCAAGCTTGAGCCAAAGCCGCGTCGCTTCTTCATGGTGAGAAATATCAAGTTCTGCGCAAGCAGAGCTCGATTTACAGCGTATGATAATATTATGGGGCAATTGTGTCAATCAATGTTTTTGTGAGGGAACTGATTTTCAGCAAAGCGAATCCCGCTCAACGGCCATCGCGCTAGCGGGCAACCCTGACCCGTTGGGTCCCCGCCAACCGCGGAGCCCCGCCGGACCAGCCGCTGGACGGCGACAGACCGCGAGGCGGGGTGGGGACCGCGATTACGAGGCCGGCGGCAATCTTGATGAACAGCGACCGAAGGAGAACCGTATGCTAAACCAGGAGAAAACCAGGCGGCGGGGTCAATGGATCTGGACCCAACCCCTCAAAGAATGGCTGGGCGAAGCTCCAGGACAGCGCCGAGCCTATGCGCGGCGGACTTTTACCGTCCACGGGCCCAAGGCTCGGCTGGAAGTTCACGTGTCGGCATCCAGCCGCTATCGACTGTATGTCAATGGCCACTCGGTGGGGACGGGCCCGCTCAAGGGCGATCGCTCGGTGCAATACTACGAGCATTACGATCTGTCCGCGTGGCTTCGTCCCGGCGACAACGTCATTGCCGCCCAAATTGTGTATTACCCCTATGCCGCGTGGACCCCCGAAACCAGCGGGCCGCTGGCAGCGGTGGCGAGGCCGGTGGCCGGATTTTGGCTGGAGGGCACGCTGATCGACGAAGGCGGGCATCACGTCCTCGACAGCGGGGAGGATTGGAAAATTTGGCCGGATACGGCGGTGACCCCAGAGCCGAGAACCTGGGGCAGATGGCTCGGCCGGACCATGGAACGCGTGGAAGGGAGTCGGCTGCCAGCGGGATTTCACACGGTGGAGTTCGACGACGTGGCGTGGCCGGCCGCTATCCCGATGGCTCCCGCGGTCAGCGCGGCGACGATGTACGCCATCGAACAACCGCTGTGGGATTTGACCCCTCATGGGTTGCCGCCGTGCTACGAGCGGCCGAGGACGCTTAGGCTGCTGGGAGAAAACGGGGAGATGCCCACCGTTTTTGGATCCCCTGGCCGCTATACGCTGATTTTTGATGCCGGGGAACTCACCACGGGCTACGTGGAATTGGAGGTGGAGGCCAAGGCCGGAGTCCAGGACCTCCCGCACGTTCAGGTCAGCATGACCTATGCGGAAAGTTTCCAGCACTTGGACCCCCTATCCGGGCGATATCACAAGGGGGTGCGCGATGATGCCTCGGGGGTCATCGTCGGCGACCGGGACGTGTACATGCCGGCGGCCGGGCATCAACAATACGAACCGTTCGATTTTCGCACCTTCCGCTATATTCAACTGGAGGTGGAGGTCGAAAGCGGCGTGCTCGTGCTCCATCGCCTGGGCTTCCGGGAAACCGGATATCCTTTGGCCGCAGGCAGTGAATTTAACGCCTCGGATCCCGTCTTCGACGCCATCTGGCGGGTGAGCCTGACCACGCTTCAGCGGTCGATGCACGAAACCTACGAAGACTGCCCCTATTACGAACAACTGCAATACGGGTTAGACGCCCGCCTGGAGAGTCTCTTCACCTATTACGTCAGTGCCGACGATCGCTTGGCGCGCCAAGCGATGCACGATTTTCACGCCTCACTGCTGCCGATGGGCCTGGTGCAGAGTCGGGCGCCTTCCGAAGTGGGCCAGGTGATTCCCGCCTTCGCCCTGCAGTGGATTTTCATGCTTGATGATCACTGGCGCTTTTTTGCCGATCCAGCCTTGGTCAAACGATATCGGCCCACGATCGATGCCGTATTGGATTGGTTTGACCGCAACCGCGACGCCAGCGGATTGGTGTTCGCGCCCGGCTACTGGCCGTTCATCGATTGGGTGGACGGATGGAGGGCGGGGGTGCCCGACGCCGCGTGGGTGGAGCCGCTGACCACGTTGAATGCCATGTATGCGGCGGCGCTGGGCCGGGCGGCCGGGCTGATGGCGGCCACCGGCCGCGAAGAGGTTGCGCGCGAATACCGGACCCGGCACGGGGAGATCACCGCGCTCATTCGCGATCGTTGCTGGGATGCCGAGCGCGGCTATTTCCGCGAGGGCCCGACGACGGCCCAGTTCAGTCAGCACGCCCAAGCTTGGGCGGTGCTGGCGGAAGTCCCGCTCGACGTTCGGCCGAACGCCTTCCTTTTGCGCGCCGTCTCCGACCCAGCCTTGAGTCAATCCTCGTATCCGGCCCTGTTCGCCGTACAGCAAGCTCTGAGCCAAGCAGGTGCCGGCGAAGCCTTCACGCGTTTCTGGCCCTATTGGCGGGATATGTTGGCCCTGCATCTGACCACGTGGCAAGAAGGCCCGGTGGAGCAGCGCAGCGACTGCCACGGCTGGGGCGCCCTCCCCCTTTATGTGTTTTTGGCGCATATTTTGGGGGTGCGGCCGGCAGCGCCCGGGTTTCAACGCCTCCTGATCGCCCCCGAGCAACACGGGCTTCAGCACGCGCGCGGCCGGGTCGTGACGCCGCAAGGCGCGGTAACCGTGAGGTGGGAGGTTAGCCCTGAAGGGCGCTGGGACGTTGACGCCGAGGTCCCGGTCGGGCTGCCGACGACGGTGAGACTGCCGACCGGAGGGGTGCGTGAATATCCCGCGGGGGGAAGGCTCAGGATTTCGGAGGCCTAGGCAACCGGTGTCTCATCGCGGCCGGCAGGGGACGAGCGCGCATCCCTGCGGTCGGGAATGGTTCTGTGCCGGATTGCTTGACCACGGTTCGGATGGGTAGCCGTAAGCAATCGACCCTGGGCCGTCTGCTTGGGGGTGCCTCGGTCCGAGGATGGCCTTGCTGGCCGTTGACCAGATGGCTCTGCTTGGCGCCCGCTGGGTTCCCGCCGGCCGGGACGCTCGGGGACGAGATGGCACGCATCGTGGACCGGCCCGCGCCTGAAAAATCGCAAGATTGACCCGCACGCGGTATCTATGTCATCATGACGATGAAAGGGGGGATGAGAATCAGCGGCACGGAGTCAGACTTCCCTCGGGCGCTAAAGCGCTGGCGTCTAGAGCGCGCATTGACGCAGCGCGACCTAGGACTTCCTGCCAGCACGGTGGCCGAGTGGGAACGGGGGCGCCGAAGACCCCGGGGGCCGGAGCAGATTCACCGCTTGGCCAAGGCTTTGGCGCTTCCGGTCGAAACCGTATATCAAGCGCTGGGCCAGTCACCGCCAGCGGACGAACCGGTTCCGACGGATGATTTGGAGGCGTGGTTTAATGTCACGCGCATCGCGTTGTTGCATGCCTACCGTACGGGAGACACGGCGGCCTTAGCAGCTTCCGAGCAACACCTGAAGGAAATCGGCCCCAAAATCTCCGAACGGGCGGCCTCCGAATTCTTAGCTGGACACGCCATGGATCCGTTGGCTCTGGTGGACTTGGGGGGTATGCTGTTTCGTTCCAATCAGTGGCGGGCAGCGAACATTTTGCTGGAGGGAGCGCTGCGCACCCTGCCGGCGAACAGTCCGCTGAGAACGCGAATTTACAGCAATTTGGGCATGGTCTATGCGGCCTTAGGCGATTTGGAGGTGGCCCTGCACCATGACGAGCGATATCTGCAGCGGGCCGTCGAACAGAATGATGGCTGGCTGGCCGCGTTGGCCCATGCCCAATGGATTGAACATCAAATGCAAGAGCGATCGCCACATCCTGACCGCGAGCAGCATCTGGAGGCTATCCATCGATGGAATGCGTCAGCCGTCCAGCCTGACCCGTTTCTGGAGACCTGGGAGGAGGTCGCTCAAGTGCAGATCGCGCTGAGCGAGGATCGAGCCGAACGGGTTGCCGAGCTCCTCCAACGCGTGGGTACCCGCGTGGCGAAACATCCCGAACTGGCCGTGGAGGATCTCGCGATCTCGGTGGTCAAGGCTCGGGCCGAAGCGCGCTACGGCAGTCCGCAACGCGCGGTCACGCAATTGAAGACGACGCTCACTGAGTCGCGCGGGCATTATGCATTGTCGGAACGTATGCTGGCCAGCCAATGGCTGTGCCGCATGGCCATCCAGGCCAAAGTGTCCTGGGCACAAGGTGCCCAGCTGGCGCTGGTGAATCAGTACATTGGCTTGGGTGCCGTGTCCTGGGCGACGCGGTTGGCCCGAGAATGGCAACTCGACTTCGAAGCCTGGCTGGATATGGACAGCGTGGACGCGGCCGAGCGACCCTCCCCGGATGTCCGTGCCGGCAAGGAACGTTCCATCGACGTCGTTCCCCGATCCAGGAGGCTACGCATTGACCAATAGGGGTCTACGCAGTGACCAATCCTTGACCCGGAAAGGAGGGGTGAAGATGGTGCGACGGATTCGCCAAATGTTGCTGATTGCGGCTCCCTTGCTGGCCTTGGCGGCTCTGGCAGGGGCCTTGCTGGGTGGCGGCATGGAGTTCGCCTCCGCCCACGGACTCGTGGTCCATGCGGCAGCATCGATTCAGCCGGATGGTGTCTCCAACCCGGTGCCCTTCTGGGGCTAAGCATCGGGGAAGGCGACCGGAGTCAACATGCCGGTCGCCTTTGTTCGTGGATCGGGCCCCATCTCAATTTCAGCGCGGGCATCCCCGCTGCCGGCTGGCGCAGGGAGACGTGCGTCGGCCCATTTCTTCCGGGGCGGCCGCGGGACACCTCCGAGGCGGAGCGCGCGGCCTTTTCAGCAAAACTTGAGGATTTGGCGGACGTGCACCTTGACCGCCGGCCGGCATACGATGAAAGAATCGCCTTGGGCTGCCGGCGGCATCATCCCCTCCGAACGTTGAGCGCAGCGCGGGTATCATGTTGACGACTGATTTTCGGATGGGGGCCCAAGGGACGGCTTTTTCGCGCGCGGCAAGAGGAGTACCATAGGATCCTGAAAGCTCATTCTGCGGAGGTACGTGACAATGCAAGTTCCATCGGATTGGCGGACGGCAATGCTGGAATTGTTACAGCGCAAGGACTGGCGAGCAGCGGAAGCGATGGGGCGGAGCGTGCTCGAAGAGCAGCCGGCAGAGGCCCAAGCCTGGGTGTGGTTGGGCGAGGCGCTGGAACAGCGGGGAAAAGGCGCGGCAGCCTGGCGCTGTTATGATCGGGGCTGGATGTTGGACCCGCAGGCGGTCTGGGCTCCGGCCGCCGAAAAGCGGCTCGGGGAATGGAAAGGTCACGACGAGGGATCGGTTGCGTGGCTGGATCGCTTGTTGGAGGTCCCGACGGTCCGGGTGGTGGCCGCGATTTTGGCCAAGGACGAAGCCGAGAACATCCATCATGCGGTCTCGGCCCTCAAACCCGCGGTTGATGACGTGTGGGTGGTCGATACCGGCTCGCAGGACAATACGGTGGAGTTGGCCGAACAGGCGGGCGCCCGGGTGATCCATACTGCCTGGGAGAACGATTTTGGCAAGGCGCGGCGGGCGGTGGATCCGTATTTGGGCGACGAGGGCTGGGTGCTCTGGGTGGATGCCGACGAATTCCTGGATGCCGACGACCTGGCCGTGCCGCGCGTCGCCGCCGGCCTCTTCCAGTCCGTTGACCCCCCGTTGCTTTTGCGCGTCGTCCAGGTGAACTACCTCAATGACCGGGTCGAGCACAATTTCGATATCACCCGGATGTATCCCTTGGGCAAGGGGTTGACCTGGAAAGGGCGGATTCACGAACAGGTCGTGTTCGGGGACGGGGAAAAACATCCTTTTCAGCGGGGTGCCGTGCGTATCCGCCTTGATCACCGGGGATACATGCGCGAGGTGATGACGTCGCGCGGCAAATTCGACCGCAACATCGCGTTGTTAAAGGCGTGGACCGAGGACGAGCCGGAAAACCCGGCGGCGTGGGGATTTTTGGGCCGCGACCTGTATGCCGCAGGGAAAATCGAAGAGGCGATCCCCCCCCTGTATCGGGCGGAAGCCTTGGCCGCCCACACCCCGGAGTACGCCCGCACGCCGGAAGTGCGCAGCGTTCTGTGTGAAATTCTGGATCGGCTGAAACGGTGGGAGGAGGCGCGGCAGGTGGCCGACCGCGCGGCGACCGAAAGTCCGGATCATCCGATGGGGTGGTACTGGAAGGCGCGTTTCGCCATCTTGCAGGCGGACCAGCTGGCCGCTGAAGCCCAGCAGTGGGCCCAAAAGTGCCGCGAGGTAGCCCCTACCTACCGCGGTATCGTCTCCTTCAATCCCGACGTGCCCGGCATGCTGGCTCCCATCATCGAGGCAGACTCGTTGCGAATGCGCGGCAATTGGCGACCGGCGTATGACGTCTACCGGACCGTGCTCGACCACACGCCCCAGTTCGATGCCGTCCGGCAGCAGATAGAGCGTATGGAACGGGAGGCCAAGGCGGTGCTCACGGCGGTGAGGCCGCCGTCGTCGGCGACCCAAACGGTCTCCCAGCCGCATCTGGCCCCCCGGCGCTGAGCGGGCTCCTTCACGCGCCCGGGCGTGGGCACGAATTAATGGATGACCCGCAGCAGCTGGAAGTCAGGGGCCATCACGGCCACCACGATGAGGCCGACGACGATGGCTAGGAACAGAATCATGACGGGTTCAATCAGCGATTGCAAGCGTTCGACCATGGTGGAGACCTCGGTTTCATAGAGGTCGGCCACCTTGCCGAGCATTTGGTCCAGGCTTCCGGTTTGCTCGCCGACGCTAATCATTTCGGAGACCATGGGCGGGATCCAACGATTGCCGGCGAGGACTTCCGACCACCGTCGTCCCGCCTGCAGTTGGGTGCGCGACTCGGTGAGGGTCTCGGTGAGCGCCGCATTGTCCACCACGTCGCGGACGACGTCGAGGCCTTCGACGATCGGGGTGGCGCTTTCCAACAGGAGGCTCATGGTGCGGGTCATGTCCGCCATCACTTGTTTTTGGTTGAGCTCGCCGATAATCGGGAGCCAAAGGAGCAGTTCGGCGCGTTTTTTGCGATAGCGTTGACGGCGCACTCCGGCCCAGCGGTCGCCCACCCAGATCGCCCCCAGCGCCACCCCGACCATCCAGCCGTAGTGGGTGAGAAAATGGCTGATGGCGAGCACCAAGCGGGTAGCCAAAGGCAAGCGGGCCCCATAGCCGGCGAAGGCGGACACAAATGTGGGTACGATGCGCACCATGACGAAGAGGGTCACCCCGATCGAGGCCACGCCCACCACCAGCGGGTATGCCATCGCCGACTTGATTTTTTCTTGGTTGCGGTGGGCGAGCTCAAAATGCTGGGCCAAGCGGTCGAGGGTGGCCGACAGGGTGCCGCTGATCTCCGCGGCCACGATGAGATGGTGGACCAAGGGCGGAAACCACGTCCTTTGCTCGGCCATGGCCTGCGAGAGCCGGTCGCCGCTCTCGATGCGGGTGACCATCGTTTCCAGCGCTTGCCGAAATCCTCGGCGGTGGGTCTGCTTGACTTGGATGCGAAGGCTTTCCACGATGGGCACGCCGGCCTGGATGAGGGTCGAGAGTTGGCGCGACCAGACGGCGAGCTCACGCGCCGTCAAGCCCTGACCCAGCGAAATCTCCCGGGTCAGCCAATCCGGCAGGGTCCGCCGGCGGTGCGCGCGCAGGCGCAATACATAGAGCTGCTCATGCCTCAGCGAAACCTCGGCCGCGTTGGCATCGCGCGCCTCGACTTGGCCGTGCACCCGCGATCCGTCGGCGCGCAGCGCCGTATAATCAAATTCAGCCATGGCTCGACCATTGCCTCCCTTGCGGATTCCCCTCGGCCCCCGGGGCTACCCGGCGGCTTCGCCCCAAGCGATGGGGGACCGCCGTCGATGGATGACCCGGGGGACGCACGCTTGGCCTCATGGTTCGCTGAGGGTCGACATGCCGTAGCCCCCCGTCACCTCGAGCACCTCTTCCACGGTGGTCAAGGCGTCACGGACCTTGGTCAGTCCATCATAGACCAGACTGGCCCAGCCGTGGGAGCGGGCCCATTTGCGGAGCCGCTCCTCCGAGGCGCCGGCCAAGATTTCGGCGCGCAGCCGGTCGTCGACCAAGAGGACTTCGTGGATGGCGAGGCGGCCGTAATACCCCGTGCCGGCGCAGGTGGGACAGCCCTTGCCCACCGCCACCAAGGCGTCGCCGGCCAAGGGCCATGCAAAGCGATCGCCCGTCGGGCTGAGATCCGCCCGCTCTGCGGCCTGCCGCGTTTCCAGCCACGCCTGTTCCACCGCCGTCAAAGGGCGTTGTCCGGCACAGGCCCGGCAGACCCGGCGGACGAGACGTTGGGCGATCACCGCCCGAATTGACGAAGCGACCAAGTAGGGGGGGATGCCCATCTCGGTCAGCCGGGCAATGCTTTCCACCGCCCCCATGGTGTGCAGGGTGGAAAGCACCAGGTGGCCGGTCAACGCGGCGCGGGTGGCGATTTCGGCCGTTTCCTGGTCGCGGATTTCACCGATCATGATGATGTCGGGGTCTTGGCGCAAGATGGCCCGCAGTCCGGCGGCAAAGGTGAGGCCGGTGGCGGGATTCACCGCGGTCTGGTTCACGCCTTCCATTTGAAATTCGACGGGATCCTCAATCGTCATCGTATTGACGCTGGCGATGGCCACCTGCTTAAGCGCCGCGTACAGGGTGGTCGTCTTGCCACTGCCGGTCGGACCCACCGCCAGGATGAGTCCGCTCTGCGCCGCCAGGGCGCGGTTAAACCGGTCCAGATTGGACGGCGAAAGGCCCAGGGCGGGGAGATCTTTGAGCTGGGTTTGGGTATCCAAGATGCGGATGGCGACCTTTTCCCCGCGCAACAGCGGCAGCACCGAGATGCGGAGGTCGACCGCGCGGCGGTCCACCTCCATCAGCACGCGCCCGTCTTGGGGGATGCGGTGCTCCGTGATATCCAGCCGGGCCAACACCTTAATCCGGGAGACCAGCATGGGATAGACGGTGCTGGGCACCGTCTGTTGCAAGCGAAGATGGCCGTCGATCCGAAAGCGCACCCGCACCGCCGCCTCGGTGGGGTCGAAGTGCACGTCGCTGGCCCGTTGCAAGATGGCCTGGGAGATGATTTGGGTCAGGAGGCGGCCGACCGGGCTATCGTCCGGGCGGTCTTCGGGCTGGCTGGCCACGGAACGTTCTTGGGCCTCGACCGCCTGGAGCGTCTCCTCCAGAGACTGGCGCAAGTCAAAATACTGTTGAATGAAGGCTTGCAGTTCGCTTTGCACGACCAGCACCGGATCGACGGCGTGCCCGGTCAGCATGCGCACCTCTTCCTGGGCATAGTAGTCGACGGGATCGACCATGGCCATCCGGAGCCGTCCGCCTTGAAGGCGCAACGGGAGCACGCGAAGCCGGCGCACGGCCTCCGCCGGGAGCAGCTGAATCGCGCGCGACTCCGGTTTTTCCTCGAGCAGGCTGACCAGCGGAATCCCCAGTTGGTGTTCGAGCGTGGTGGCCAGCTGGGCGTCGGTGAGGACGCCCTGTTGGACCAAGACCTCACCCAAGCGGCCCCCGCCGGCGTTTTGGGCCTCAATCGCGGCGGCCAGCTGCTCGGGCGTGATCGCCCCGCTGTCCACCAACAAGTCTCCGATGCGTTTGGCCATCAGGCATCTCTCCTTTAACGGCGTCTTATCCCTGCGACCGGTCCCCGCGCGGCCTGCGGTGCGTTTTGCGGTCCGAAGGGGCTCACCCCGGCACGGCAGTACTCCCGTAATGGAGGGTAACGTGCGAGAGCCCCGAGGAGTTTGCCGCGGCGGGGGCGACCGATAGGGTGATCGGGCCCCAGCACGTTTTCTTCCAGCCCACCGTCTGGGTGGCCGAAATCGTCGTGACCGAGTGCTGGGACGGGGTTCCGTGGGACTTTCCCGTCGGATGAAAGCTCAAACTGCCGGCCACTTCGGCGATCTGGCCGGTGACCGTGCCGGTCAGGGATTCGTTCTGGCCGAGCGAAATGACCGCCGTCTTCGAAAACGGCTTACCGAACGATCCGGTTTTGACCGTCGCGTAGACGCTCGCCTGATCGCCAACCAGGACGAGGCCCCCGTGCAGCGATACCGGGTGCTGGGTCCTGCCGACCTGGTCCTGAGTGCCGGCGAGGATCACGGGCCCCTGGATGCTGGAGGCGTCAATGTGGACGTTGTTGCCCAGGATCACCGCGCCACAGTGAAGGCTCCCCCGGATCGTCACGTCATTGGCGGTCACCAGGAGCGGTCCCTGTACCCTCCCGGTCAGCGTGGTGTCGTCGCCGCTCACGATCGTTTCCCCGTGCAGGTTGGCGTTAATCTCGCCATAGACGCCGCTAATCACGGTCGTGCCATGGATGGAGCCGTCGATCGTGTCGTGGTTGCCGCGGATCCAGGCGTTCCCGTGGATCTTCACGGGCAGCGTGGTGTTACTTTTCGTGATCGAGGTCAGGGAGGGCATCGTCACCGCCGTGCCGGAGGCGGTAATCGTGACCTGGCCCGATCCCGACCCGTCATCGTGGCCGTGGCCTTTTCTGTTCGATGGACGCTTGACGGTCACCGTAAGCGGGTCTCCCGATACGGTAATATTGGGGCCCTGGGACGCGGTGACGGTGAGCGTGCCGGTCTCTTCCGAATTTCCCGGGGCGCCTCCCCCGCCTCGGGAGACCACCGTGATCGTCCCCTGAACGGAGAGGGTTACCCGGACCGGCTGAGCGCCTGGGCCGGCGACGCCGGTACTGGCGACGGTGACCGCCGCGGCCGTTTTTCCATGATGGGTGGTGAGCGGCGAGACGTCGAGCGTCACCTGAAAGGGGGGCTGGTTCAGCTGCTGCAGGGCGTCCTCGACCGCGCTTTGGATCGCGCGGTTGCCGTTCGCTTGGGCGATGTCGGCGGCGTCGTGGGAAAGGTAATACAGGGCGGTATCCACGCCCATGCGCGCGTTATAGAGTGCCTGGGTATGGAGCGATGCGTAAGTATCCGCCGATTCCGCCTGACGGATGTAGGCAAGACTCACTGCCAGCATCAGACCGACCACGGCGGTGAGCGCCAGGGTGATCAAGAGGGCGGCCCCCCCGTCGGGGCGGATCCATCGCCGAAGCCGCTGAAGCATCAATATCCCTCCCTGCCCAACAGAAAGGGATACGTGGCCCGGCTGGGACGGGGCGGCGCTCCGCCCGGTCTTGCCGCGATGCGCGTGGCCACCAGATGCATCTGAAACGCGTCAGGAGGGGCGGTGGCGCTCGTGGCGGGGAGGACGGTAAAGGTTGTGCCCTGGTAATTGACGGTCGGGTTGCCGACGGGGGTCACGTCGGCGGCCGGCGGGTAGCGCGGCGGGTTCTGTGCCGGATGATAGGGCTCTCCGCCGGGAAAGAGGGCGAGCTGGGGCACCTGCCCTATCGGCACGACGGCGAGACAGAGCCAGTCGGTGCCGCCCCCGGTGGTTCTTTGCACCACGGGCGCATCGGGAGGCGCGATGCCGTTAAGCGGGTTGACGCCCGGCGTGCTCGACATCTTGAAGGCGAGCACGGCCGTGGGTCCGTTGCTGGGCCCGTCGACGAAGGCCCCGGCAGCGTTTTGATAGCCGACCGCGATGGCTGACTGCGCCAGCCGATCGACGGTCCAATAGACGGTGGAGGCGGCGGCGAGGGCCTTCGAAGACTTCGCCGTCTCGGCGGAAAACTGCGCCGTCGCGGACCACAGCGCATCGGCGGCCAGGATGACCATGGTGCCGATGACGATGGCCATCAAGACTTCCAGCATGCTTAAGCCCTGGTCGTTGGCAAGCGTGGACCGCCGCTCCCCTTTGCCCGTCGCGGTCATCACAGATTGGCGACCGCGGGATCGACGACGGCGGTCAGTCGCACGCGATCGGGCGTGCTCGCACCGCTGGGCATCCATGTCACCACCACCTGGTATTCTCTCGCCCGCACCACGCTCGGGTCGGTGTCCCATGGCGGTACCCTCGGCCCGGTAATCCACTCTTGATAGCGGATGCCGCCTACGGCGGGCAGGGGCGGCGGCGTCACCGTCGGCAGGCCTTGCCCGGCTTGATAGGCGGCCAAGGCCTGCATCCGGATGCGCTCCACTCCCGCCTTGGCATAGGCCAGGGCCTGGGCATCTGCCCGGTCTCCCCGCACCCAGAGCGTGGCGTCGGCGGTCCATAAGGACACGGAAATCACCAGAGCGCCCAAAATCACCACCGCGAGCAACACTTCCAGCAGCGAATCGCCGGTTTCCCGGGGGATGACGCTGGTCTTGCGGATCGGGCGGTTAGGGCACATAGACGTACACCTCGTAGTCGATCGCCGCCGTCGTATGCAACGGGCTTACGGCGGGGAAGTGGATCTGATTGATCGAGGCCAGGGGTCTTGCCGCCACCAGGCTTTGGAGAAACCCGAGGATGCCGGCTTCGCTGCCGGTCACCACCACATGAATCGGGTAGGCCTGAAGACGGCCCGGACCGCCGACGCCGGCAAATGCCTGGGCAATCGACGCGGTGGGGGCGGGGTCTTGGCCAGGCGTGAACACCAGGGAGGTGATCCGCAGCCCCTGGCGGCGGGCGAGGGCGTCCTCCCGGCTCAGGATGCCGGCGACGTTCAAGGGTTGCGCGAGTTTGCGCGGAAGGGTGCGATCGCGTGCCGAGAGCCGTTGGAGGCTGGTCACCTGAGCCCTTAAACCGCGGATGGCCGCACTGGCGGCATGCAGTTGCTGGGTGAGGTGGGCGTCGCGCTGGCGCACGGTGGCCAGGGCAATGACGGCCGCGACCGCGACGACGAGCATCAGCCCGGCCGCGATCTTGACGGCAACATGCTTCCACCACGCCATGGCGATTACCCTCCCTGCCGGCTGGGGCCGCTGAGGGTCAGGGCAAAGGTTGCCGTGACCTGACCCTTGGGGTTGACGGTCACGCTGCCCACCCCAGGCCGGGCCCACCGCTGGATGTGCTGCACGCGGCGGATGGCTTGGGCGCCAATCGGGATCGAAGGGAAAATGACCGTACTCTTGATGACCGCGTTGGCGTAACGGAGCTGGGTAACCGTGGCGGAGGCGGGGAGCACGGCCAGAAAGGCATGCACCGCCGGCGCGGGATCGGCCGCCGCCGCCCGCGCGATGGCGATCGCCCGGGCCAGGGCGAGGTGCTGGCGAATGGGGGCCAGCCGGTTCAGACGTTGCTGCCACATCGCTTGCACGGCCATGGCGTCCGCCGTCTCCGACCTGAGCACCAAGCCGTTTCCGACCTGTTGGACGATCTGGCGCCCGATGAAGACGAGCAGCAAGATCCAGGCCCCTACCAGCACCGTGGCCAAGACGGTCGAGGGGCGAATCCAGGGTGGGCCCGGCGGCAGCAAGTTGACTTTGGCTACTCGGTTTGCCATAATGCCAACCCCACTGCGACGCCCGCCAGGCCGTCTCCGGCCGCCGGCTCCGCCTCGGACTCGCCGCCCTGAAGACACCCGACCACGGAAAGTCCCGTCTGGGCGCTCAGTTGATCCCGTACGCCGGCTCCCGCGCCGACCAGGTCGAAGACCACCGCACGGTCACCTTCTACCCGGGCCGCGCCCTCGCGGCCGCGGAGAAAGCTCAGCATGCGGACGACCTCGGCGGCGGCCTCGGCCGCATAGGCCAGGGGGCGCTCCGCCTCCCACGCCCGCTCGGCTTGGACGACCGCGCGAATCACCCCGCCGCGCACCGACGCCACCAAAATCGTGCGCGGGCCCAGCACCACCATGATCCCCGCGTCGGGCGCGACGTCGGCGCACTGCCGGCGCACGCAGCGCCAGGCGGCCATCGCACTGGGTTCCACCGCCAGCGGCCGCAGGCCCGCCGCCCGCGCCAGATCCACCCATCCGGTGACGGCGTCCCGGGGGGCGGCGACAATGACCGTATCGCCGTCGCCCCCGGCGGGGTAATAGTCCCATAGCGGAGAAATGCCGCCCAGGGCCAAGCGTCCTTCGATTTCCCGGCCGACCAGCGTGTGCAGGATCCGGCGGTTTTTGGTGCGCGGCATGCTGACGCTCCGCACCGCCACCCCCGGGGAGGGCACCGAAAGCACGACTGGCTGTCCACGCACCCGCCAGCGCTCAACGGTTTCGCTCAAAGCGTACGCATAGCCTCTCAGGGGTTCCGGTAAACGTTCGGCCCCGGGCGCCAGCAGCGAGCTTGGGTGCATTGCCGCCGTTTGGACCGTGTGCGCCGTACCTTGCTCAAAACGCACCTGGGCCAGCACCACCTGCCCGTCGCAGTCCAGGCCCAATAAATTGTTGCGGATTCGATTCCTGTGGATTCGCTGCATATGCTGGATTGCCTGCCTTTTTTGATCCTTCCTAGGTCCTAGACCCTCCTCCTAGTGCATTCCCCAATACCGCCCAATCCAGGGGGTCGCGTAGAGATACACGCCCATCGCGGCCAGGGCTATCGCCGGGCCAAAGGGGATCCGGTGATCCGGCCGCAGCCGACCGGTGGCCGCGCTGGCGATCCCCGCCACGCTCCCCGCCACCGACGCTAAAATGAGGGTGAGCACCATCCCGGAAAGGCCGGTGAGCAGGCCAATCAGACCGAATACCTTCACGTCCCCCAGTCCCATGCCGCCCCGGCTGGCTACCCGCAACAACGCCAACAGTCCCATGCCCGCCAGGCCGCCGGCGAGATAGCTCCACCACGGCAACGGGCGATAAAAGAGGCGGATGGCGAGGACCCCCGCCACGCCGCTCCACACCAGCACATCGGGGAGCCGGTGATAGCGCAAGTCCGCCGCCGAAAGCGCCGCCAGCACGCCGCTGGCCCATGCCGCGAGCCAAAAGCCGAGACCCCAATGCCACTGCTGCCAGGCCACGGCAAACGCCACCGCCGTGGCCAGTTCGATGGCGGGGTACCAAACCGGAATGGTGGCCCTGCAGGTCCGGCACCGCCCACCGGCCAGGACCCAGGACAGCACGGGAATCAACTCGTGCCAGCGCAACCCGCGCCCACAGCCGTCGCAATGGGAGGGAGGCCGAACCACGGATTCCCCCTGGGGGAGGCGCACCCCCACCAGCACGGCGAACGATCCCCAGACCGCACCGTAGACGCCCATCCACGCGGCATTCAATGGCGTCGCCTCCCCAGCGCCCATCCCCTAAAAGCTATGCATTCCACGCCACCGGTCCGATTTCCTCTTTATTGCGGGCGAAGCGTGGGCTTCAAGGAAAACAGAGCCTTCGTTGTCGCGAAGGCTCTGTTTTCACTTCCTGGGACAACGCCCATCACGACGAACCTGTGCCCGACCCGCGCAGAGCCCTGGCTAGGCGAATTCCGCGTACCCAGGGCATTGATATCGTGCAGGCTACGAATCGCTGAAGGTGGCACTAGTAATGGCCGTTACCCAATAAGCTTTCCCTAAAGGAGCTGTGAGGCTGTCTTTGTTGGGCCGCGTGCCAATATATGTCCCCGAATACATTCCTCCGGCGGCGGCGATGACGGTGCCGGTGGTGGTGCTAGTGATGGTTGTGGAGCCGAGTGTTAGGGATGGGCCAGAGCTTGGCGCTGTCAGAGTCTGCCCGTCACCCGAGACCAAGATATATCCCTGCGCGGCAGTTCCACTGGGAAGCGCCGCATAATAAATTCGGCTACCCCAGGCATCGTGTTCAGGGAAGCTTTGGCGGATGTAGGGACCGTTCCAAAGCTTCGAGGGACGACCAGGGAGGTCAGGGTTCGTTGCTAATGCTGTGAGGTTAGCCGGATACGAACCCTCGGCCATGTAGTATCGGCTGAGGGCGGTCTGCAGCGTTCCCAGGTCCGATTCGGTGGTGTTCACTCTGGCCTCCGTGATCGCCGTTGAGATCGCCGGAATGGCGATGGCGGCGACGATCCCCAAGATGACCACCACGCCCAGCATTTCAATCAAGGTTAAGCCTTCGTCGAGCTTCTTCTCCACGGCGCGCGAATTGAAAGTCTCCAGGCGCGCTTGCAGCCACTGCCAATGAAAACGCATGATTTCCCCCTCTTTGATTTGGATCATTGAACACAAACTTCTCTCGCTAGTCTATGCGAAACGGCGCCGCTCCGTGCCAGCCCGCGCCATAAACTGTGGCGTCTTTGGGCAGGATTCCCGGTTACCGCTCGCCTTCGCGCCCTCGGCCGGTTCCGCCACCAACCGTCATCGGCCCTGCCCTGGTGTCGAAGCCTGGCGATGGTTGAAGGCCTGCGCCCACCATGCCGACCCATAGTTCGTCAAACGCGTGTTTTCTGCAGAGATCATGATGTGCAAAGATTATCCATCCCAGCCTCAAACCATTGTATATGGCATGGCGCAATGAATTTCGCCGCAATCAAACTCCATTTTAGTACGAATCCCCCCTGCTTTCCAAGGATTTCCACGTCTGGACAGTGCTCGCATTGCCCCATGTTTGCTCGCAAATGGGGCAAGCTCTGCCTATGCCGACCCGGAGGCAGCTCCGCGTTCGCTGCGATCCGGTGGACCAGACCGCGGGAAGCGATCGCGGAGGCGTGCCGGAATCCATCCGGGAATCCGGGCAGGAATCGGGTGGAGCGATGACGAAGCATCGCATATTATCCTGAAGGAGTCGAATGCGGTTGGCGAACTTTGCGTTCGACAGCGGTCTCTGGGTGCGGGTGCGCCGGATCCCGGGGTGGCTCTGGGCCTTTTTGGCCCACGAAGGGTGGATGGCCTGCGCGTATTGGGCACCGTTCCCCCAGGCTCCCCACCGCTACGTGGCCGCCAATCAGAACTTCTCTTGGCTGGGCCACTTCTGGTTTCAGTGGGATAGCCTCTGGTATGCGGCCATCGGCCGCTACGGCTATGGCCACCTGCCCGGCGTGCCGCCGGGCTCGGGTACGGTGTTTTTCCCCTGGTTGCCGATGGTGATTCACGTGCTGGGGATGTGGGGGGCGTGGGGTCTCACCCAAGGCGCCCTGGCGCTCTCGTTCTGGCTCCTCGCACGCTTTTTCCGGCGCCTGCCGCTGACGGCGGGCGAGGCATCGCTGGCGGTCTGGCTGTTTGCGCTCAATCCGGCCGCCATCTATTATTCCACGCTGTACGCCGAGCCCTGGACGGTGGCGCTGGCGCTGGTCTCCATCGACCTCGGCGCCCGGCGGAGATGGGGGTTTGCCGCGCTGGCCGGATTGTTCGCGGCGACCACTCAAGCCACGGGGGTGCTGGTGGGCTGGTTTCCCCTGCTGGCCTTGGCGGACCGGGTGCAGCAGGGCCAATGGAAGGCGGCGCGCGGACCGTTGGTGTGGGGCGTTGGGTGTTTTTTGGGCATCGCTGGCTACGCCCTCTATTTGGGCCTGCGGTTTCACCATCCCTTCTGGTTTGCCACCCGGGAGCGCACCGTGTGGGGGGCGACCTGGAAGTGGCCCTGGGTGCAGTGGTACCAGGCGGTAGGCGACCTCGTGGTCCATCGCCATCTGATCCTGCTTCGGACCGCCATCTGGGCCGCCGTTACGCTGTTTGCCGTCGGCGGCTTCCTGATGCTCCGATTTTTGGTCCGCACACGGCCCGAGACGGAGGCGGCCTCGTTATACGGCATCACGGGACTGGCCATCGCGCTGAGCTTTACCCATCCGGCCTGGCCGCTTTATAGCACGCTGCGCATCGTCAGCGTCAGCTTTCCGCTTTATGCCGGCATCGCCCGCCTGCCGCGCTGGTGCGTCCTCTGCCTGCTGGTGGGATCGGCGTGGCTGGCCTTTGCCGGCGCGCGGCTCTTTACCCACGGCTGGTGGTATCAATGACCGAAGGCTCGGGATTAGGGCGTTTCATCCCAATGAAGTTCCTTGGCATAGGGCATCGAGGGGATCCCGCCGACGCGCGTGCAGCTGAGACCGGCGGCCACGTTGCAGCGATGGGCCATGCGCCGCATGGCATCAGCACCGAGTCGGGAGAGGGCGCCGCGGTCCCCGCCGGCTGGCACGAGCTGAGCCAGGAGCGCGCCCATGAAGGCATCGCCGGCACCCGTGGTGTCGACCGCCCGAACGGGGATCGGGGGGGCTTTGAAGATGGTTTGGCGCGTGATCCACCACGCTTCCTTGCTCCCCCGGGTCAGCACGACCAGGCTCGGTCCCTGCTCCAAAAAGGACGACGCCTGACGCTTGACGGCGTCGGCCGGCAGGTCGGGATGCCAGATGGCCAAGTCCTCGGCGCTCAGCTTGACGACGTCGGCCAAGGCGATCACGTCGCGCGTCACCCTGCGCATCGTTTCGGGACGGTCCCAGAAGGCGGGTCGGAGGTTGGGATCGAAGGACACCCCGAGGCCGGACCGGCGGGCACGCCGGATGACGTCCAACGTGATGCTGCGTTCGTCCTCCTCGCCGAGGGTGCCCGAGCCAACGTGAAGCCATGCGGTATCGAGCCACACGTCGTCGGCAACCGGCTGGGGGGGCAAAGCCGCCCGCGTCCCCGATCCGCGGTAGAAGGCAAACTGGCGCTCGCCGCCGTCGCCCAACTGCACGATGCTGACCGGGGTCGCCGCGCCGGCAATCTTGTGCAGGCGGGCGACATCTACCCCATCGGTGGCCAAGGCGGCCTCCAGCAATCGGCCGAAGGCGTCGTCGCCGACGGCGCCGACAAACCGCACCGCCTGGTTTAGGCGGGCCACGGCGACCGCGACGTTGGCCGGGGCTCCGCCCGGCGACGCCCAAAAGCGAGGAAACTCGCCTTCGGATCGAGCCTCGGGCATGAGATCAATCAATGCCTCGCCGAGGCAGAGGACATGGCGCCGCGTTGCCGGCGGGTGTCGCGGTGGGCTGTAACCTGGGTCGTTGGGCAGCTGATTCATAATCCCTTCTCCTTGGCAACCGTCGTGGACACCTGGCCGGCTGAGCTGGGGTCCTGCGCCGCGCGCCGCAAGCCGGTGCGCCACGTTCGGCGCGTGATTCCCTGCATCCTCGGCGGGGTGCCCCCGCGGGCTGGCTTAAATCGCGGTGTAGCCCCCATCGACGGAGACCACCGAGCCGGTCAGGAAGCCCACGTTCTCATCGAGCAGCCAGGAGACCACCATCGCGATCTCCTGAGGGGTTCCCATGCGGTGGATCGGCGTACGCCGCAGCCAGTCCTCGCCGATGGCCGGGTTTTGGTCGACGAACGTTTGGGTCATATCCGTCGCCACGTAGCCGGGGGCGACGGCGTTGACGCGGATGCGGTGTTCGGCCCATTCCACCGCCAGCGACTTGGTCAGCATGATCAGTCCGGCCTTGGAGACGTTGTAGGCGGTCTGCGCCTGCGGCCGGTTCACGATCAGGCCAGACATCGACGCCATGTTGACGATGGTCCCGGGCCGTCCCGCGTCAATCCAGGCCGCGGCGGCGATGCGCGCACAGATCAGGGGCCCGGTAACGTTGACCGCCCAGATGCGGTCCCAGGCGGCCAGTTCCATGGCTAAAATGGGCACGTCGGCGGTGATTCCCGCATTGTTGACGAGGGCATCGGGCGGCTCGCCCCAGGATTCGGTGACGTTGCGCCAAATGTCCGCTATCCGCGGTTCATCGGTGACGTCGGCCTCCCAAGCCGGGACGCCGAGCGCCCTCAGGGCCGCGCGATCCACCGTGCGGTGGATGACGGCCACCCGGTGGCCGACCGCCAGGCAGTGCTCGACGATAGCGAGGCCGATTCCCCGCGAGCCTCCGGTGACCACGACCCGCATCCGTTTTCCTTCTTTCTTGCCTTGTCTTGTGTGCTTTTTGCGGTTTCGTCGCGGGGCCATGCCGCCCGCCCAGGATTGCGCGCACCCGTGCGATGCGAGCTATAAGTTAAAGTGGCGAGACGCCATGTCCGCCCCCACAATGCGATGGTGGGCGGCATAGGCGGTTACGACGGCATCCCAAAACACGAGCGCCGCCTGTTCAAACAGGCTGCCGCCAAACTGCACCGAAGGGCCGACCGGCAAGCGGCAGACCCAGTCGCTATGGGCGGCCAGGGGGCCCGGTTGGGGCCCGGTGACCGCGAGCACCTTGGCTCCCGCCCGGCGGGCGATTTCCGCCCGCTGCACCGCCAGGGGCGAGTTGCCGGACCCGGAGAGGACCACCAGGAGGTCTTGTCGGCCAATCGGCGGAGTCGTCGTTTCCCCAGCCACCCAGGCCTCTCGGCCCAGGTGAGCAACGCGCATGGCGGCCATTTGGGCGACCAGTCCGGAGCGGCCCTGCCCGGTGAAAAAGACTCGGCAATACGCCTCGAGCACGCGTTCGGCCAGGGCCCAGTCCCCCTCGCTCACGGCATCGAGGGTGCGCTCGATCTCTTCGAGGATTTGCGTATGCACGAACGCCGCCTCCCCTGGAAAGCATCCTTAGTAGCCATCACCCACGGGTCGTACACGGCCATGGCGCTGACGAGCGTTATGGCCAAGGCCAGCCGGTGCCCGGATCGGTCATCCGTTGACGGATGGCGCTGGCGACTTCGCGGGGATTTTGCGCCATATAGATCGACGAGCCCACCACCAACACCTGGGGACTGAGGGCGGTTAGGGCATCCACCGTGTCGGGCCCAATGCCGCCGGCCAACGCAAACCGCCGGCCGGGGAATGCGGCCGCCATATCCTGCTGGGCCAGATCCAATATGGAGGCCTGCCCGGATTTGACGGCATCGCTGTTGGCATGCACGATGACATAGGCCAGTTCATCCGGCCAGACTTCGTTCCCCTTTGCCTGGGCCTGCATGCCGAGGGTGTCGAGGACGACATATCCGTCCCACTGCCGGGCGACTTCTAAGACCAGCTGCTGGGTGGTGACGCTTGCCATCGCCAGCACCGTGACAAACTTGGCGCCGGCGCGAAATGCCGCCTCGGCCTCCTCCCGTCCGCCATCGACAATCTTCAGATCGGCCAGCACAGGGTGCAGCGTACGACTTTTCATCTCCATGACCAAGCTGAGGCCAAAACGCTGGATCATCGGCGTGCCCACTTCCACGATGTCGATGAGATCATCCGCCTGTTGTTGGGCATACAGGCCTTCCAGCCGGTCAATGGCCAGTTGCAATAGCATGGCTTGCCTCTTCTCTGCCGTTTCTTCGGCACGCCATCGGTCGGTGAGGCCGAACGCTGCCTCGTTTGGTGCGCTCCTGGGCTTTCGAGGACGAGGCCGCGTGCGGGCTATGCCGTTCGATGCCACGATTCAACGCACTATCGGACAATTCTAGCTATAACACAAAAAAACGATCGTTGACAACCCGCCGCACCATGAAGGGCCGGACGCGGCGTTTTTCTTTTGTGCGCCGCCCGGTGTCGATCCACGGTGCGCCGGCCGGCACCTCGGGGGGACGCAATGGTGTCAAGTTAAGGATAGCCGAATCACGGGTTTATTCGGATAATTCTGGGTCTAATAAGATGTTTGGAGCAACAAGTGTTGTGGCTAACTTATTTTGTCATCGGTTTGACTAATTACGTTG
>JAJZZH010000056.1 GCA_021797675.1 Bacillota bacterium
CGATCTCATTCGGTGTATGTAGTCAAATAGAAACGGACAGTTTCAGCACCGGAATTCCCCACTTTCGGCATCTGAAATTCCCCACTTTCAGCATGTACGCTTGAGAGTGATCTGCTTCCTTAGATATGGTGGACACGCTTCTACCATCTAAGGAGGACTGGGATGTGAAATCGATGAAAGAACAGCAAAGAATGGGGCAATTATTTGCTCAAGGGTGGAGCATTAGTGCGATTGCCAAAGAACTTCAGATCGATCGCAAGACGGTGCGTCAGTATGTATACCAGGAGGATTATTCCGCAACGTTGCCGTCGACGCCCGTACGGGCGTCAAATCTAGACGCATTCAAACCCATCATCCAGCAGTGGTTGGCGGACGATGCCCGGGTTCGACGTAAGCAACGCCATACGGCCGACCGCATCCACAAGCGACTGCAGGAGACCTTTCCCGATACCTATCACAGTTCGTATTCCACGGTGCAAAGATACCTCAAGGCCGTGCGGGCGGTACGCCCCCAACCGTCGACGGGGACGCTGGAATTAGCCTGGGAGCCGGGGGTGGCGCAGGTAGATTTCGGTGAGGCCGATGCCTATTGGGAGTCCGATGCGGGGACATTAATCACCGTGAAGTATCTGACCGTCAGTTTCCCGTTTAGTAACGCGGCCGTCTTTCAATACTTCCCCGGCGAAACGGCCGAGTGTGTCGTCGAAGGACTCGTGACCATTGCGCAGTGGTTGGGTGGCATGCCGGTCCGCATGGTGTTTGACAATGCCACCGGCATTGGGCGACGCATGGGAGACGTCATCCAATATGCCGAACTGTTTGAACGGTTTCAAGCCCATTATCGCTTTGAAGCCACGTTTTGCAATCCGGCCTCAGGGCACGAAAAAGGCAATGTGGAAGCGAATGTCGGGTACCTGCGTCGCCACCTCATGGTGCCGCCCCCAGTCCTGGGCGATTGGTCGCAGGCCAATCCGGCGGCACTGGCAGCCGCCCGCCATCTGTGGTCGCGTCCTCACTACAAAAAGGGCCTCCCGATCGCGGAATTATTCGAATCCGACCGGGAGGCATTAGCCGCGCTGCCAGCACGGCCCTTTCGCGCCGTCCGCTTTACCCGCGTGCACACCGACGGCTATGGGAAGTTCTGTCTGGATCACGTCCATTGGTATTCGTCGGCGCCGGACTGGGCCCACCGCGAGTTAGTCGTGGAAATCGGCGCGTTCACCGTGGTACCTTATACCCCCGCGGGGCTTCCCATTACGACCCACGCACGCCAATATGGGACCACCCGCACCGACACGGTGGATCCCCGAACGACCCTGCGCCGATTATCGCAAAATCCGGGGGCGTTTCGCAATAGCCCCGTGCGGGGCCTCCTGCCGGAGGCCTTAGTGGGGCAGCTTGATCGCTTTGCCCGAGCCGATTTAGGGGAATGTCTGAAGGCGTTGGCCGATCTCAGCGAGCGGTTTGGCTTTGACCATGCGCAACGGGCTCTCGTGGCAGCGGTTCATGCGAACCAAATTAGTCGCTCCGATATCCTGGTGCGAGGAACGCGCATGGCCTACTGGGAACCTACGACCGATTCCACCATCGATCTCCGGCAGTACGATGAAGCGTTATTGGGGGTGCCGCGTGCCTAAACGAGCCGACGAGCGCGCTGCACGGCGCGCGGAAATCGCCCAATACTGTCGCAAATTCGTCTTGAGTCAGACCGCCGTCACGTTATGTGAAGCGGCCTCCGCCGGGCAAGAAGCGTTTCTGCTCGAGGTGTTTCGTGCGGAAATGGCGCAGCGGGAGGCGAATCGCCGACGGCGATTGCTGGGACGTGCTGGATTTCCCGCGTACAAAACGTTTGCGGGGTTTGAGCGATCGGCCGTCAAACTCCCGACCACGCTCGCCTGGTCGGATGTGGAAACCGGCACCTTTCTCGTCGATCATCGGAACCTGGTCCTCTATGGCCCGGTGGGGACGGGCAAAAGTCACTGTGCGTTAGCGATTGGCTATGCCGCATGTGAACGCGGCCTCGACGTACGATGGTTTACCGTGACGGACCTCATCATGCGGCTGAGTGCTGCTAAACGCGCCGGCACGGCCGACCGGTTACTGCGCGATCTCCAACGAGCCGACCTGATCCTCTTGGACGAGTGGGGCTACGTGCCGGTGGATCACGAAGGCGCCCAATTGCTGTTTCGGGTGATTGCCGATAGTTACGAAGCCCGGAGTCTGGTCATTACGACGAACCTAGAGTTCTCCAAATGGGGCAGTGTGTTCACGGACGAGCAAATGACCGCCGCGATCATTGATCGGCTGGCGCATCATGGCCACCTGCTCATCTTTGAAGGTGAAAGCTACCGCATGAAAAACGCCCTCATGCGCCAACGGTAACCAACCCATCCCGAGGAGGAATCGACATGGCCTGGATTCGATGGCGTGGACAAAGTGCACCACGCATGACCACCGTGTGGCAGAATGGCAAAACGCGGCAACGGTATTTAGCGAGTCTGGGAGGCGTCTACACCGTTCCCGAGTGGCGGCAGCAACAGATTAGCGAGCGGTTTCCGACCGTACCCATTGACTGGGTGGCTATCCAAGCCGCCCTCGTGCAAGGGCCACCGGGCAATCGGCCGCCCTCCGCGGCGATGCTGGGGTGGGCGGAGGTCGAAATGCGCCTGCGTGACTGGGCCCGGACGGGCCCAGAAATGTATGCGGGTGAACGGGAGGCGCTCCGGGTAGCAGCCCGCGTCTTGGAGTCTTGGCGCGCTCATGCCGCCAAGACGGCCGAGGCGGAGCAACGTCCGCCCACCGTAACCTAACCGCATCGCTGTTCTGGCGAACTCTTTTTGTCATCGGTCTGACGAATGCGTCTGTCACCAAAATCATTCACCACGGACCTGTTCCGGTCAATGCCGGGGGTTCTGGGAGGCAGCCCCTTAAGCATTCAGGGTTGGCGTCGGCCGTGCTCTTTGGCCGTACGCCAACCCTGAATCCCCGCCCTTGGGGCGGCTTGTTCTGCAGGTCCGAACGGTATTCCTTGAGCCTTACGGATGGCATGCCATTGGGTTGAAGTGGTGACAAATTGGGTTCGCGCCAACCAGGCCAACCGCCGCCACGGAGCGGTCCTTTCTAACGGAGGACCGCTCCGCCTTGTCGTGATCCCGAACGAATCTCGTCTCCGGCCCTCCGAAACCCGAACCTCGATTTCCCTTCATGTTCCCATGGAACGGTGTGACATCGGGTCACTAAGTGACCCGTGTCTGACCCCGTGTGACCTAGCTTGCAGATCGCGCGGGATAGCCCTTGCGGGCGTTCTTTGATATTTCCCCGACCTTCCCGCCTATCGGGCGATCGTCGGAATCCGAATGCGATACTGACTGGGCCAGTGGACCTCGTGACTCTCCATGTGAGCGCGAATAGTCCGCGCGAGAGCGCTCGGGCATTTTGGCCACCGCGCTTGGTCATCAGTCTGACGAATGAGCCTGTCACCCGAGTCATTCATCCCGCACGGACGTTTTCCCGTAGAGGTCAGTGGTTCTCGGAGACCGTCCCTTAAGTATGCCCGAACGGTATTCCGGGATCCTTCCTGATGGCATGCAAGTCGGTTGAAGTGAGGGCCCATGGGGTTTGCCCCAACAGCTTGGACTACTAATCGGCTCGGCGAAGACGTTACTCAGTGAGCTGTTCCCGCGTGGACTATGAGACATATTACAGGCGACTCGAGGTCACTGAGTGACCCCCGGCGGAACGCGATGCGCGCCAGATGGTCTCTCGTGGGTTCCGCCAAAATTCCGGCGGGGCCGCACGTTCGCACGTAGCCGGGCAGAGCTCCTCAGGCATCCGTTCTCGAATCGTGCGTTTTTTGACGAATAAGACCTTTGGCGTTCGTGTATCGAATATTTAATCGAAATTAATGCGTAAAAACACC
>JAJZZH010000157.1 GCA_021797675.1 Bacillota bacterium
TACGGTTCGTATGCGCCGTCCCGGGTTCACCCGGTGCAAAAAGGCTCCAGCCAGACCTGGATCCCGGAAACCTCTTCGGCGGCTTCCTCCCCGGCCTGAACGCCGGGGACCCCGCCGCCTTTTTGGTCGGATACAACCACATGGAACGAGGGATTGTGCCAGCTGCGTTGAGTGCGAATCCCATCATCTCTTGCGGAAGGCCAGGGTGAACCTCAATATGTATGATATGTATATCGGCAGCTATCAAGATCCCGGCGAATCCGGTATTCACCACTGGCGCGTGGATAAATCCGGCATCTTGCATCCCTTGCACATCGTGAAGGGCATCGGCAATCCATCGTATCTCTGCCTGGATGCCGACCGCGGTCGTCTTTACGCGGTCTCGGAAACCGAATCCCATCCTGCGGTGGTGACGCTGTCGCTGGCTAGCGACGGCCGCCCTCGACGGCTGCATGGTGACGTCTCGCGCCCCACCAGTGGTTCCTCCCCCTGTCATTGCTCGATCCTCACTGGACCCGATGGCCTGTTGGTGGCCAACTACGGCGGCGGCACCCTGGACACCTTCGCGTTGACCGCCGCGGGCGCGTTGGGCCGGGCACAAAGTGTGCGCCACCAAGGGCATGGCCGGCACCCAACCCGACAGACGGCCCCCCACCCCCATTCCTCAGCCCTGGATCCTGACGGTCACTTTATCTGGGTGTGCGACCTCGGCATCGACGCCATTATCGTCTATCGCCGAGTGGGTGAAGACGGCCACCTGGTGCGCGTGGCAAGCGTCGCCACACAACCCGGCAGCGGGCCGCGGATGATGACGTTTCATCCCCGACAACCCTATTTCTATGTCGTTCACGAATTGGACTCCACCGTTGGCGTCTACCGCTATAGGAGCGAAGGACCGGAATGCGCATGTCAGCAAATCCTGTCGACCCTGGATGGGGATACCTCTGGGGTGGGCGAAAACTGGCCTGCCCACCTCGCCATTTCTCCTGATGGCAAGATGCTCTATGTTTCCAATCGTGGCCATGACAGTCTCGCCGTCTATGCCGTCAGCGAGGTCGGTGACCGCCTGGAGCTCATACGGGTGGTGCCGACGTCGGCCCGCTTTCCCCGCCACTTTGCGTTCACCCCCGACCACCGCTGGATGCTGGTAGCGGGTCAACGGGCCGACGGTATTGAAGTGATGCCCGTGGCCGAGGACGGCATTCCTCGACCCGGTGGTCGGTGCTGGCCCGTGACCGCACCCACGTGTATCGTTGTCAGCCCCTATGATCGATGAGAACCGTCGCCCGTGCTGCCGACGCCACCCTTCGGCCAGGCGCCCACCGGAAGCCTGGCAAGGCCAGTGATCTTGAGACCGACGGCGGAGTTGGAAGACGTCCCCGTTTATGCCCGAGTGCCCTGGGCGATCGTGCAGGCGTATGAGGAGCCTGCGTTTCTGTTCGTCCCGGCCTTTAACACGGATTTCTTGGGGGTCCGGTTCCACGGGGGTCATCTTGATCTGCAAAATCGGGGCGCGGTGCCGGAAGAAGCCACGGCGGTCGGCTTGCTTGCCGGCGTGAGGGGTCTTGCCCCCGTACCGAGCTATCATCCGATCCGGTCCCGCGGTTTCATCCGGCCCCCCGGGCTTGGCAAAGCCATCGTTTGGCCCGGCGACCCATTGGGGGTTCTTCGTCTATGCCGCAAGAGCTGATAGTTCCAACCCGGGCAGGCCCGGCTCACCCCCGGATCCGGGGCCTTGGGCAAAGGAAAACACCGTCACGGACCAAAGCTCCCGACCTTCGCCGCGACAACACACCCGTGCTCGCGTTCACGCGGCTAGGACAGCGCCGGGCGTTGGCATCGTTCGTTGCCGCGTTCGATGACGGTAGACTCACTGGACGCCGGGCTTTAACCGGGATCGCTCAATTGGTCGTACCCCCGGCCAGGGTGTGCAGGTACGATGCGCGGGTAAAATTAACGTTTTGCGGAGGCCAATGACGTCAACGGTTTCTGTCGCAACCAATAGTGTGTTTCGCGGATGAGCGTGCTGACTCCGATACCCAATACGGTGACCATAACCAAGACAAAGGCAATTCCCAGCCGATTTAAATTGTGTACGTGAATCCCGGTATAAAAGCTCCAGCCGGCGAGCTTGGGGAACCCGAGACCGAACCCGCCTCCCAGCATGAATACTACGCCCCCCCACCCCATTGTGCGCCCGGCCGTGGTCAAGGCGACCGACCGAATGGCCTCCGGTCCTAACCCACGCCGCATACTAATCCAGCCGAACAAGCCGCCCGCCGCCATCTGCATAATCGTTGTGCCCAAGCCAAATGCGGCCCCCGGCACCCATCCCCAGGCGGGTCCGGGCATGGTGGGCGCTAGCACCGTATAAATAATTATCGCGAATGCGCCGAATCCCCATCCAGCCACAAACCCATGCACGGCCGGCATCCACGGATGGAGGTCAGCCGCATCATCGTGCTCTTTAGCCCGATGGCCTCCAAACAAGTGCCAATGCCGTCCTCGCAGCGTCATCCGGCCTGCCCAAACCATGATCATTCCGATCACGATATAGAGCATGTATTGTGCGGTGGTCCCGAACGCTAACCAACGGTCCAGGGAGAGGTAGGCAAGTTCGCTGGCCAAGGCGCGCTGAACGGTAAAGGCTAGCGAAAATACCAGTCCTGCCAGGGCCCCCTTGCGTGTGGAATAACTGCCGATGGCGTAGCTGAACGTGATCGGCCACGTATGCTCATCGGGGGTAATGCCATGTACCATGCCCAGGACAAGGGCGGTGAGCAGCGCGGCCCCCAAGGTGATGCCTACGTGCGGGTTCCACAAATTGATCATCGCATAACCCCCTTATTGAGAAATACTTGCAAGTACAATATATCTGCATTACACTGTTGTGTCAAGGCAGGCCGTTGCCTATTCAACGGACCGAAATGGCGAGGAACCAAACGTTCATACGACCGATGCCCACCGCCTCTCATTCTTTATCATCATCATCTTTTCGGTCCGTACTGGTCGCCGACCGTGGTTCCCGGCTGGGAAGAGACGGCAATATAAGGTGCCCTGCATCACGGTTTGGGCGCCCCCTAACCGATGATCTGATCACGAACTTTTGACCGACCATCGAATCAGAATGCATCGCACCGTCGAACAAACATCCCTCGTCGTCTGCAGGCGGCTGAAGGCGCCCCGCGGATACTCCGTACCGCCTCGCCCAGCGACCTCGCGCTCGGTAGCGCAACTCGGCCGCCCGATTGGTCGCATGCAGCACCCAGAGCGCATCACCGGCATGCTCGCGTCCACCCAAGATTTCTACGCACACCATCAGGGACCGGATATACTGAGTGGCCCGCGATCGGTCGATCCTCATCGATTGCTCATGCACCGCCGTCGCCCCCACCTCCCCACCCTCACCCAGAGTATTCCCGGTTATGGGTGGTATACGCGGGCCAGAATCCAAGATGCCAAAATCCCCTATTCGGCTAGACAATTTCTGCTATTTGCTATACCTTGAACTCAACTCGTTTGGCAGCCAGGGTTTCCCTTCGGTCCTGGGAACGCCTAACGGTAGACGCCTTGCTGTCGCGGCCACGCGAGTATAGACATAAATGAGGTGATGGCCATCGCGCTGATTGAGTGCCACTTTTTCTCAGAAGTCCTACAGCTTAACACGTCCATGATGGTGATTTTGCCGCAACCTACCTCTGCCCAAATCGGCCTCTCCAGCGTCGCGGGGCGAGGTCCACATCCGACCCTGTATCTTTTGCATGGGCGATCCGACGATGACACGATCTGGCTTCGGCGCACCTCCATTGAACGGTACGTTGCCCCCTTGGGGCTCGCCGTCGTGATGCCGCAGGTACATCTCAGCTTCTATACGGATATGGTCCAGGGCGGCAAATACTGGACCTATATCAGCCAAGAGGTGCCCGCCTTGGCCCGCTCCTTTTTTCCTCTTTCCGACATCCGCGAGGACAACTTTGTGGCCGGGCTGTCGATGGGCGGCTACGGCGCCTTCAAACTGGCACTCTCTCAACCCGACCAATACGTTGCCGCGGCCAGCCTTTCGGGCTCGTTGAATATCGCCAAGGCACCGGCGCAAAGCGATGACCTCCGTCGGGTCTTCGGCGACGGCGATTTCTCTGGCACGCCTAACGATCTCTTATGGCTGCTTTCCCAGGTCGATCAGTCTGCGGGACCGGTTCCGCGGCTCTATCAATGTTGCGGAACCGAGGATTTTCTCTATGCAGACAACGTGGTATTCAGGGCGCGGGCCGAGCAAACCCGGATTCCCCTAACTTATGACGAGGGAGCAGGCACCCACGAATGGGGATATTGGGATAGGAAGATTCAAGACGTGTTGGCATGGCTGCCGCTGCGCCGCTAAGCGTAGGTGGCCGACAAGCTCGGCGGGACTGCGAACTGCACAAGAGGCCACAATGACTCGCGGAGATGATTGTCGGTTAATGCCAAAACGCAATCGCGCAGTTTCCGAGCAACCCTCCGGTTCCCGTCCTGGCAGCGTTAGGAAGATGCAGCGGCTCGTGTTGGAGCCGGGGGATAAACTCGCCCTCGGCACCATCTTCTTGGGAGAAGGCTCCCACCTTGGTTGGGGAGCCTTATTATCAGGGATCGTTGGGCAATGTATCAACAAATCGGTGATCGCGTTCCGATATTATTGGTGATTGCGGCAAACCCGTGTCGACATCGGTCACGTAGGCTTCGCGGACCTCATCGGCTGAAAGGAGGGACCACGTGCAATGACACGCCGTAGATTGAAGCCTAGACTGGATGAGGAACCCGCGAAGGTCTTTGAGCGGAACCCGAATAATGCGCAATCGGTTGGTCCCGTGAGCAATGGCCACCGTTTCTGGACGGAAGGTTCGAACGGTGACCCCCGAAGTCTCCGACATTGCTAACATTGCGATGACCGACGCGCGGATCGCGCGATCATCACCCTGATCTGCAGAAAACGTTCCATCGTTCGCAATGTCAAACTCGCTGACTCCGCCAACACCCGCAATGGTCACCTTTCCAGGTCCCAACTGCCGTAGTACAGCGAGGAAATCCGAGGGATGCCAAACCACGGGCACGAGCAATCCCGTCTCTCGTCGAACACGGGCTTGAGCGCGCCGCATTTTGCGGGCCGGATCGATTCCCCGCTCATCTGCGATGATATGGTGGTCGACTGAACAGGTGGCATAGTCCGCACCCAGTCTGTCCGTCGGATAATCCTCTTCCGTCCAAAAACGTGCCCGAGTGCAGGTGTGGCATTGATGATCCCCCTCATGCAATCGGCGTTCAGCCCGGCGACGGCCTCGATCGGTGGTTCGTTGGGAGACATTGATGCGGGGATGCCAGGCCTGATTAGTGCAGACATATTTGGGCAAGCGCATAATCCATTTCTCCTCACCGCATTTGGTGAATGAACGCTCCATTGGGCTTAAACTCTGACGCCACCAAAACCTGTCATCCATATCATAGGACTCGGGCGCGACTGGCGCCATAAGCCTCCGCTCAGAAATTCTCTGGGGACTCCCGCACCTCATCCTACGGATGGCTCCACATTCACTGTGCACAGATCGCTTCGATGTCGCGCAGATGGGCAGGGAAACGTATCGTTACGTGCGGATCGGATAGATTCCGGCCGCAACGGAATGACCATGCCGACATGTGCCCACGTACTGGCCACCATCTGGGCGACGGCCGAACAATCACGAATATCGTTGCACACCCATGCCCCTTGAACCTGGTCCCCGCATATAATGACCGAGCGAAAGGGTGATCTCCATGTCGGGACTCAGTATCGCCGCCGATATTGCCGGAATTCTGCTGGCCATGACAACGGTTGGTGCTTGGTTGACAGCCAGCACCAGACATTATTTCCGTCAAATGGACCACAAGTTCAAGGACCAGTTCGATCGGTTGGACTCGCGGGTCAACCGCATACATCAGCACGTGAACCGACTGGATGGGAACATTAATATGATGGCTTTGGGGTTTTCGCAGTTGTTGCCCTCGCTCGGCATCAAAGAAGGACACGATATGCGGGATATCATTCAAGACCTGCAGACCCAGCTGACAAGCATCGTGCGGGACTCTATTCTCCTGGAAACGGCCCTGCAAAATCCCCTCTCCGAAGAAGACTTGAACCGGCTGCGCCAATATCACGACGTGCTCGCCGAGGGCCATTTGCTCAGTGAAAATCAGGCGCGTGATATGCAGGTTTTAGCCGAGCGGATGAAGGCCGACCATCCTGACGAGCCGCTCTTTAGTTCTCTCCTCATCGCAGCGGCGCTTTTGTTGACGCTGGCGATGTTGACCCGACAATAGGGGCCTGCTCAGACCGGACCATCGCTGGCGTTTTCCAGCCCCCAGGCAGTCCAGAACAGCGAGCGCACGCCACGGGCCATTTCCTCCAAGTTCTGTTCGGGCTCCCGGGCCCACAATCCGAAGACTTCCGCCAGTGCACCGACAAACGCCCAAGCACCGAGGCTGGACCGCTCGGGGCCAAGACCACATTCTTCGAGCTCTCCGGCCAAGAGATCGGCAAACGTTCGATGAATATGCCAAAGATGGGTTTCCAGCAGGGGGTCGGCGCCAACCGCCTGGACCAAAACCACGCGGGTCAGATCGCGTTCGCGGAGGAGCACCTCCACCACCGCACTCAATGAACCTCGCAATTTGGCTTCGGCGGTGGAGAATTCGCTGCGCTCAGCCATGACCGCTTGCATGGTCTGATGGTAGAGCGCATCAATCAAGGCGATAAAACAATCCGCCTTGCTGGAAAAGTACAGATAAAAGGTGCCGATGGCACACTCGGCCTCTTCCACGATGGCCCGAATGCCCGTTTCATGATAGCCGTAGCGTGCAAACACCGAAATCGCGGATCGCATTAAATCCTGTCGCCGGTCCCTTTTTTCCACGACCAAAGGCAGTGCGCGCGGCCAGCGCTCCATGTTCGCCAACAAGCACGCCAACCGCCCCCTCCTTTCTAAGGCATCGGCCTTCGGGTCCCAGGCAATGTCCGCCGGCCGACGGCTATGGCCATTTTACCATAACCCGGGGCGGCCTCCTTCCTCCACCCACCCATTGCCGGAAAAGCCGACACACGGACGCATGGCCGGATCAAGGCGGCTCTGCGCAAGATCGGCCACGAATGGCACGGCCCCCCTTCCTATTGCTTCCACGACGTCTCCTTCTGATCTCGGTCGTCATATTTCATCCGTCTGGGTTTCCTTCGACCGGGTTCACACAATATCCTGGGTGTGGTATGGAGCACTTCGGTTTCCAGGGGTCGCATACGGAATCCGCTGCCTCTGCAGCGATCATCCAGGCTGAGACAACCTCGCACAAATGCGGTGAATGGCAGGGAGGGAGTGGTCGATACGCGGTGTCTTTCATGAACAGACGCCTGAAGAGGGCGCGAGGGCACCGACGCTCCATCGTGTCTGGATGATTCGTCGCGAGAAGTGCTCCCGGCCGTCCGCCCATCCGAAGATTCCGAATGATCGGGGATGCTGCCCCCTGATCGAGGGGTTGCGTCGAAGGACGAAGTTCTTGCCAATATGGCCGAGTTGTCTCTAAAATAGGGCGATTCGCTATCTCGTTTTCATGGCAAAGCCCCTGTCTGTCGGGATCAAGGCGACCAACGACCGGCGGTGCCTTCGCACGATATGTTATGGAATGTTACGATCGGCCATGCAATGCGCCCATCGCGAGGCTCCCCTGGGGGGCGCATTGCATGGTATATAAAACGGAGACGACTAGGAGGACCATTACGTGTCGCTTTTGGATGCCGGCTTATTGGGAATCTTGCAAGGGTTGACCGAATTATTTCCCTTTTCGAGTTTGGGTCTGTTGGTAATCTTTCCCCGCCTGGTTCGCCTCCCCATCCCCACCTCGGGCACCAGTTATCTTCCCTTCTTGGTCGCCCTGCATGTGGGAACCGCAGCAGCCCTGATTCTATACTTCTTGCCGGAATGGCACAGAATCATTCGGGGCTGGCTGGCAACCCTGCGTGGGCAGCGAAACGCCGCCGGCCGACTGGGTTGGCTCTTGATTATTGGGACCATTCCCGCTGGCCTCGTAGGGATTTTGTTTAAGCACGACCTCGCCCGATTATTCGGCAAGCCCTTGATCGCTGCGATTTTCCTCCTCGTCAACGGGGCGATCATGCTGCTTGGGGACTATATCGCCCGTGCTCCGCGCACCAAGCGTTTTGGGCGATTGCTATGGAGTGATGCCCTGACGGTCGGTATCATGCAAATTCTTGCCTTGATTCCCGGTCTGTCTCGCTCGGGAGCTACCATCACCGGTGGAATTTTCACCGGGCTGGATTTCGAAGACGCGGCTCACTTCAGCTTTTTGTTGGCGACACCGATTATCCTAGCCGCGGGTCTGGCTGAGCTGCCCAAATTGCATCACGGGGTGCATGGCTTGTTGGCACCCGCACTGGTGGGTGGCATCTTAGCCGGGATCACCGCCTGGTTTGCCGTTCGGTATCTGATGCGGTATTTCGAAGTCCATCGATTGACGCCGTTTGCCCTTATCTCGTTCGCGCTCGGCCTCATCGGCATGATTTTCCTGATCTAACTGCTGTCCGGGCTGTCTATGTGCTCGGCCTTGCATTTAGCCTGCGGCACCCACTGACAAAACTTAGCCTCCCGACCATTTGGTCAGGAGGCCCAAAATACACATTGTTCGTTGCGAGCATATCGCTCCCCCGGATAGCAAGCTACGGAGAAAGGATCCATACGTCCGCCCTAGCTTTTTCGTCTCGGCATCCGATACGCTCTGCGGCGTGCTCGAGCACGTTGAGCGCCGGCCATCCCCACGCCCCGTAGGATCGCTTTTCATGCACGTTGGTGACGCTGGTTCCAGCAAGGCGGCCTGACTTGGGCCCCGTCGTGCTCCGGGTGATGATACGTCTCAACGCAGTCTCGAATGCCCGACCCTGCCAACCGGTAAGGCAAGGTCCCGACGGCCGACGGTGGTGCGGCCGAAGCGCGATGCTCATGCCGCCGATAATCATGCCAGACACGGGGTTCGTCGTCACCCTTGTGCGCCCGACCCGGCGTTCCCGCCAACGCGCAACGGATTGATCCGTATGACTATGCGCATCAGACCGTCCCCGGCAAGGAAAAAGGCGCAGGCAGACTCGCTCCGCCGGTTCACCGGCCGCCAAGACCTAGCCGGGAAAATCCTTATTTAACGCGCGCTTTGCATTCGTGTTGCCCCACCGGCATCGTCGGGGGTCTCCAACAGCCGTTCATGCGACGCCTCCCGCAACGTCAACCCTTTGGATTCACGTAACGCCACCCAGGTAAGCAAGGCACCCAAGGCCGAAATTCCCGCAAGTATCCCCATCGTCCCAGACAGATGAAGTTGCATCAGCAAGACCGGGAACAGGAACGCGGCGATGGCAGCCCCCAACTTGCCAACCGAAGCCGATATCCCAAAACCGAGGCCCCGCACGGTAACCGGAAACACCTCGGAGGGAAAAACAAACGTGGTGCTGTTGGGCCCGAATTCGATAAAGAAATAACTGATGGCGTAGATGAGCAGAAATTCGGTCGTCTCACCGGTGATCCCGGGCACCAACCAAAGCAGGCCGTAGGCCACGGCCATCACACTGAATCCCATAATCTGAATAAATTTCCGCCCCAGACGGTCTATGGTCAGCGCCGATACCCAATAACCAGGTAGGGCCGCGACCAAAAAGATGAGCAAGGAGGTTAAGGTGTCGGTAATCAGGGTGCCTTTCGGTTGAAGTGCCTTCATCACCAACGACGATGACACACTGTTGCCGTAAAACGCCATATCCAGGAACATCCACGAAAACGCGGTTCCCACCAGCGTCAGCAAGAAACTGCGGTTCGTCCATAGGATGCGGCCGGAACTGGCCAGCGGTTGCACATGCCCGCTCGCTGTCGGCGTCGGCGCCGAGGCATCGGTTACCTGCTGCACGACCTTCGCCGCGCCCTCCACGTCGCCACGGGCACCCAGCATGAAGTGAGGGGTTTCCGCCATGCGCCTGCGCAGGATGATCACTATTCCGGCGGGAATGGCGCCGAGTCCCAGCATAATCCGCCAAGCCAAGCTACCCGGAACCCCGCTCCCCAACAACAACACGGCTACCGCCGGTCCGACTAAGAGGCCGAACCCCTGCATGGCGAATACGGCGTTCACCAAGAAGCCGCGGCGCGTGCGATTGGAGTACTCGCTCATGATCACCCCGCTCATCGGATAGTCACCGCCCACACCAAGTCCCACGATGAAGCGGAACACCACAAGCCACCAAATATTCATGGAAAACGCAGACAGGATGGCGCCACCGGTCAGCAACATGGCTTCAACCCCGTAAACCGCCTTGCGGCCCAGTCGGTCCATCAGTCGTCCAAAAATCAGTGCCCCCAACACGGCGGCAAACAGCGCGGTGCTGTTTAACAACATGAGGTCCAAAGTGGTTAGGTGCCAGAGGGGAGCCAGTAGTGCGGTGACCACTCCGATGATGAAAAGGTCGTAGGCGTCGGTGAAAAATCCCATGCCCGCAGTGAGCCAGGTGCGCCAGTGAAACTTCGATAACCCCACATCTTCAAGTGGTTGTAAGACCGCATCGCGCACGGACGAAGAAGCAGATGGACGGTCCATCGCTAAATGCCTCCTTAAATATTTCGCACATCTGTCAATCTCTTCGGCAATGGCCCTGACTTTGCTAACCATTCTCCATAGGTTCAGCGTACTGTTATCCCGTGAAGATTCGGCGATCTTTTGGTTAAGATTTGGTTAAGGCCGGTTCGTCTGCGCGTCATCGGGAGACTGCAAACTCCTCTCTAGTGCGATTATTTACCGCACGTGCGATTTCTATCACGCTTTGTCGACGCCTCCCGCAAAGCGCAAATTCCGGCCCAAAGATCCTCCCCCTCCCCTATTGCCAACGATTCGTGATCCCTGGTGAGCCGGCGCATGAACGGCAACCATGCAGCCTTGAATCGCAGCAGCCCGGTGCCCAGGCGTGACCTCACCCCCTTCATTCCTTCCCGCAGGCCATAGCGCATCGGTTTGACCGCCCGGGGCCCAAGGTCTCTTGATTCCATACGGTTTTCCGAATCGGGCAAAAAGCGCTAGCCACGTAGTTTGCAACCGCCTGCTTGCGTCGTCCGGGGCTGATTTTGGCATCAACTCCGGCGCATATGATAGAATTTGGGAAACCTTCGGAGGTGACGACATGGACCCATCGAAACGTCGAAGCCGCCCCCCTCAGGTGCCGCAGCATTGGGGACCGGCGCTGATTTGGATCGCCCTGCTAATCGCCGCCGGAGTCTTGGTGGCTGTCTTCCTTGATTCGGGAGTGGGAATAGCTCGTCAGATTCCCACATCCTGGGCCCATCTCATCAAAGCAGCTGTGGTGCTCATAGTCGGTGGAATTGTCTCGCGGATTTTGGAGCGCCGGATCTTCAGCCAATCCTTCGACAAACTGGGTGCCCAGCGATCCACGGCGCTTCGGTATATGACCCGGCTTTTGCTCTTTGTGGTCATCTCGGTTGCCGTACTCACCGCCTTCGGTGTTGGGCTGCCTAGCGTCATCTTCGGCGGCACGTTTCTCACGGTGATCATCGGCCTGGCCGGCCAGACCATTTTTTCGAACATTGTGGGAGGACTGTGGCTCATCTTTTTCCGTCCCTTCCATATTGGCGATACCATTGGCTTGGTAGCTTGGCAGTATCCCGTGCTGATGCCCAGTTTTCCGCATGAAGCCATGCGGCCGCTATACGTGGGCCGCGTGCTCGACATCAACTTGATGTACACGGAAATCATGAATCAGGACGGTTATCCGCAACTGATTCCCAACGGGATCATCGCCCAGTCCTTTATTGAAAACAGGTCGCAAATCGGCGTTCGCCGAGTACGCATGCGTTTTGACATGGCCAACGAGACCCCACCCGCCATGTTCACCGACCGCCTGCGGGGTTTGCTTGCCGCCGAATTTTCCGAAGAGCCCGAGTTTATGCCAGAAGTGTACGTGCAGGACATATACCCCACGGCCTATTCGGTGGTAGTCTGTGTCTATTCGTCCGAAAAAGAGGACGCTATCCGCGACCGCGTATTAACTCACGCCATCGACATCAGCACCGCGCTGCGGGGCCAGGATGGCAAGGCTCAGCTCGCCGATTGAACGGGCGGGTCTGATTCCCAAAAATCGGGCGCTTGCGCTTTCTCGCTTCCGTTGCTATAGTTATTTGTGGCAATTTCCGACGCAAATGCTAAAGAAAGGGGCGGCCGAAATGAGCACTAACCTGCAACCTGGGGCGATTAACGGCGTAGGTGACTCCATTTCGGGCTCCGCCACTTAGGCGCGCGTTCCACCCGAAGCGCCGACCGGGGCCGTCCCGACCGGCGCTTTTTATGTGCCAGGAGTCCTTCATCCCAGATTAATTTGACTCGCTGCTTACCAGCGATCCATGGCCACAAGGAGGCTTCTATGTCCATCGCCGGCGCCGAATTTGTCCGCCCTGTCCCCGTAGACCCCCAGGCATTGGCCCTGTGTGCGGTTGGTGTTCACAAGTCCTTTCGCGAGCGCGAATCAGGCGAACACCAATGGCGCCGGGTAGACGCCGTATCCGGCATCGATTTGGCGGTGCCCCGGGGAGAAATCCTCGGAATTTTGGGTCCAAACGGTTCAGGCAAGTCGACCTTAATCCGTATCCTGGCGACGTTGTTAGTGCCCGATCGAGGAAGCGTCGAAGTGTTCGGCTATGACATCGGGCGGCATCGCCTGCTTGTCCGCCGTTTGATCAATCGGGTCTCCGTGGAAGCCAGCTTCTTCAAAAAGCTAACCGCGGAGGAAAACCTGGCTTATGCCACCGGCCTCTACGGCGTGCCCAACCGTCAAGCCCAGGCCATGGCGCGCGAGATCCTCGAGCGGCTGGGAATGCCGGCCAAGAAGCTCCGCGTGCCGCTTGAGCAACTATCCCGCGGTCAACAGCAAAAGGTGGCAATCGCGCGTGCCCTGCTCACATCGCCGACGCTGATGTTGTTGGACGAGCCCACGACGGGACTCGACCCCAAATCCCGGCGGGAGGTGCAGCAATTTATTTTGGACGTGCGTCAGCGCCACGATGCAACCATTGTTATTTGCACCCACGACATGGATGAGGCGGAGCGACTGTGTGACCGCGTCGCCATTATCAACCGGGGTCGCTTCGAAGCGGTGGGACCCCCCCAGGAATTGAAGGCCCGCCACGGAGCCACGATGGAGGCGGTGTTTTTCACCCTGATCGGTGAATCGACCGCAGAAGAACGCTGACCCCAACCATGGTTAGCGAGCCGGCATCCCGATCATGATGAGGAGGCAATATCACGTACATCATCGGGGAAAGTCGAGCGGTATGGGCGCTCGTTCGCCGCAATTTCCACCTGTTCCGTCGTTATTTGGGATGGGAATTGGTGTTTTGGTTTTACAACGTCATTAATACGCTGACCATCGGCCTGATCGGATTCTCGATGCCGGCCGGGCCCGCCCGCAATCGGATGGTGCTCTACCTGGCCATCGGGGCTTTGCTCTGGAATTTCTTATCCATTCTGTTCCAAGAAGTGTCAACGTCGGTGCAATGGGAACGGTGGGAAGGCACCATAGAGTATAGCTTCATGGCGCCGATTCGGCGGGTCACCTATTTAGGCGGAGTCTGCGCCTGGGCGGTGCTCTACGGGTTGGTGCGCACCGTGGTCATTCTCATCGCGGTTGCCTTCTTTTTTCACATTAACCTCGCGGGGGCAGACCTCGCCGGCGCGGCCATGGTTTTAGTGGCCTCCAGCGTCCCTTTCATCGGACTCGGTCTAGTGGCCGCCGTCCTTCCCCTGCTGTCCACGGAGCGAGGCGCCCAAGCGACCCAGGTCATTCAAGGTGTGTTGCTCTTGGTATCGGGGGTCTATTATCCGGTCCGCGTGCTGCCGGAATGGATCCGCTGGGCCGCCGTCCTCTCTCCGGCCACCTACACCCTGGATGCGGTGCGGAAAGCCCTGTTGTCAGGAGCCTCGGTGACTTCGTTATTTGGCGTCTCACTCGGTCTGCTAGCCTCTGGCGTGGTACTGATCCCTCTGGGGCTAGGAATCTTCACCCTCGCGGAAAGACACGCGATGCGTACAGGATCGCTGAAGCGAAACGGGTAGCTTCAGACCAAGCCAAGACCGGGACGCCGGCCGCAGAGCCGCGCGGCGTCCCGGATCTCCCTGACTGGCGATTCGCGCCCTCGAGGGTCCGACGACGTCAGGAGGGCGTGGTATTGGTGCTGGCCCACTCCGCTTCTTGGCCCCATGAGGTCGTCATGGGTTCGTGATTCTGCTGAAACCAACGCTCAGCGTTCTCTCCCGCCGCCAACGGCACGTACCAACCCTTTTGCTCCATGAAACGATAGAATTCGTAGGCGGCGTCCAGATAGTAGCGAGACATTTCTGACAGTGCGCGCCGAAGTCCCACATGAGAAATTTCGGTGGCGGCCCAAATGGTGCGCACGGCCATGTTTTTTCCGCAGCTCAGCAAGTCGGCGGCGATGGTACGGTCCGAAAATCCCTGTCCAGATTTGGGCTGGATAGGTTTGAGCGACGCGTTGGCGACACCGCGCGGTCTGCCTTGGAGGCCGCCGTCCATATTCTCAAAACGTTGGTTCAGCGCACCGCCACTGGCAATTTCGATGAGTTCATCGTAGTGGATTTGCGCCTTGCGGCGTTCATGGTCCACCATGGTCTCGAGAGCCGGATCCCGGGTCATGTTCAAATAACCCCTGGCTTTTTCGATCAAGGTGGCTTGCGCAGAAGCGATTTCGTGGATTTCAAGTAGTTCGGATGGCGTGAGTTTCGGCATGACCTGTCCTCCTCGGGTTTGGTAGAAAACCACGCTGTAGTCTCTGCACCCGACGGTGGCATTATGCGGCTGACGCGTTATTCCACCGTGCCGACGCCTATCCGCTTCGCGTCCCGCTGGGCGACTAATGCCATCTCTGCGGCGAGCAACGCGTGATCCTGGCTCATCGCCCGCTCAGTCCCTTCGAGGCAGTCGAGGATCAATTGCCCGAAAAAGGGGTATCCTACCTTGCCCTTGACGGGAATATGAAAGGCTCCCTCGCCATTGACCAGATATACCTGGTCGCCCTCCGGATCGCGGCCCACATCGATGTACTTCCGGAGTTCGATGTAGCCCTCGGTGCCCAAAATCACGGTTCGACCGTCTCCCCACGTCCCCAGTCCGTCGGGAGTAAACCAGTCCACCCGGAAGTAACCGGACGCTCCGTTATCTAGCGCCAGGAGCGAATCGCCAAAATCTTCCAGTTCAGGATAATCGGGATGATGATGGTTGGCGACCTGACTCGCGACGACACTGCCTCCTAAAGCTTGTGTGTAATGGAGAATTTGTTCGACCTGATGACTGCCGATGTCGCATAAAATTCCGCCATATTGCTCTCGCACAAAAAACCACGCTGGCCGCGAGGATGGGTTGAGGCGGTGAGGGCCCAAACCGATGACCTGCAAGACCCGTCCGATCGCGCCCTCCGCAATTAACTGGCCGGCAAATACGGCACTTTCCACATGGAGCCGCTCGCTATAATATACTGCGTATTTTCTTCCAGTTTGACTGACTCCCGCGCGTACCCGTTCCAATTGCTCGAGAGTGGTCAATGGCCCCTTGTCGGTAAAGTAATGTTTTCCATGGCTCAGCACCCTCAGCCCCAATTCCGCCCGTTGGGAGGGGACCGCCGCCGCCGCCACCATGCGCACTTCGGGATCATCAAGAATCTGCTGGACGCTGACGGCCGTCCGCACCAAGGGGTATTTGGCGCGGAATGCAGCCACCTTGCCGGGGTCAGGATCATAAACCCATCGCAAATCCGCGCCGGCTTCCATCAATCCGTTGCACATACCGAAGATGTGTCCGTGATCCAGGCTGGTCGCCGCAAAGACAAAGTCACCGGGTCCGCAGACCGGATTGGGCCTGCCTTCCGGAGCATAATTCATGCCGTCGCGCATTGCTCGTCCCCTTTCTCTCCCTACCTTGGGGGCGAAACATCGGCCGCTTCTTTGGCTGCCACGCGTAGATCCTTCGACGGTGGACACCCCATTCATTCCATGCAATTCGCCGACTATGTCTCGCCCCTTCTAAAAAGCAACTATATTAGGTATGCCACTCAACCTCAACCCCCGTTTCGTCACCAAGGCGAGCAGCCCGCACGGCCTCGCGTAAGGTGGAACCTGCATCGGCCAACGCCGGCGGCGTCTTGGCAGGATGCCAGAGCCGAGCAATCATGTGGGGATCTCGCCTTGGGTGAGGAGATACCAGAGCCAACCAGGCCACAGGTTAAAAACGGCTCTCTGACGACCCGTTCCGCGGCAAGGGCCACCAAACTTTGCGGATCCTGACCGCCGACCTGCTATGTGGTGCCGCGAAGTGAAGGGTTTCCTCCATCGTCCATTGCCCGCCATGGTGTTTGAGGACGTTGCAGAGGGGTCCGTCAAATCGATGGTAGCACAGTGAAAGGCCCGACGAATTGGGTGTACAGCGCAGAACCGTTCGTCCGTCAGATGACCGACTAAATCGGATTCATCCACCGCATCAATCGGAAGGTAACGTGGGATCCGGTGCGCACCAAGGTGTCCCCGGGCGACCGGATTTTCAGCCTGGTGTTGGATATTTTGGTGGGACGGTATCCCTGGTATCGGATCGCAGATCATCTATCTGCCACCGATGTTCCGCTGCGGTCAGGAGGTCGCCGCTGGAAGACGGTTCGAGACCGGCAACGATACGCCCCAAAGTGGTTTTACTCCCGGATTCTCCGACTATAGCGACAGGATCCTGCTCGGATCACGCCTTCGATACGGGCGAATTCCTCCCGCTCGGCGCACGCTTTCGGTGAAGCCAGAATAAATCCTTGACCGCCCCATTGGAAGCCGACGAGGGTTCCGGCACGCAGGATCGGTTGCATATTGCCACAGCCATCCTTGCCTGGTATTCGAGGGAATGCAGCCCGCAACGCGCAGACTTGACGCGGGGAGGCGGACCCCGCGGTGCCAGTCCCGCACGGTGCGGTACGCCCGGCGTCCGAGAGCTTGGCCTTCCTGAACACCGACCTGCTCCCGCGCCCGTGCTGACACAACGACGACGCGTAGGCCATCACCGCCCACTGCGTGAATCCGCAGGCCGGGTCAAGGACCCGAAATGCTACGTTACGCGCGGCCTGTTCCGCCCTCAAGGACTGTGGCATCGCCGGGACGAGGGCAAACCGCGGATCGGTGCGTACGGCTGCGCCACGGTCCACCGCAACCGGCAAGCAAGCGGTATAGACCCGAAGACCCGCATGGAAGCGTGCATGGCTTTGAGTCGCCTCGCCAGGGGTCATCCGCGGCGGCAAATTGGCAACACAGATGGGAGCACCCCGAGGCTTTGTCCGCCCTCGGGAACCGACTGCGCCTTCCGAGGTTGCCGTGGATGGTCGAGGGTCCACCACCGTTTCGCCTCCGGGAAGCATACCCGCGCTGAGCGTACGTGCATCCGTTCCGTCTGTCCGATGTACCAGAATCTTGCCATCTATTCGTTCGCGGGATCGTTCGGAAGACCCGCTCACCCCCGGCTGAAGCCGGGGGTTTGCGCTCGCTGTGGGGTCAAAGAGCCTCAGGAAGGATCGACGGCGGTCCCGCGTAGACGGGAGCTCTTGCGCCGGAATTGCTCCACGTTACCTTGGGCATCCAGATCCGCTTCGTATAATCCCAGCATGTCCATGGTATTGGGGATTCCCTGCCGTTCGACCACCTCGCATTCCAATACCCACCCATCGTCACGCCGGGTGATCCCTACTACGCGCTCGACGGTCATGCCGGCGAATGTGCCGATCTGCCGGCTGGCATTTTGGACTACAGCCTTCAGGTTATTCATTGTCGCTCACCGGTCACCCCTCCCCCAAAGTCGCGCTATGCCTGGGAAATCGCGACGTCAACCGCGAATATTCCTGCCGATATTCCGCCTCGCCGATTTGGCCGATTTCTTTGAGGACTTCCAGTTCCAGCAGCTCATCCCATCGGTTCGCCTCCGGATTGCTTGCCTTGGCCGCCTCGTCTTGCAGGTACGAGAGCGCAATGACAGCGGATCGCAGGGGAAGAGCCAGCGGAAGAAACAAAATGTCCCAAAGGCTAAGCGAGAACTCCTCCATCATCCGGTCCCCCCCCCAGCGCAAGATCGGCAAAGCTAAACGGCGGTAACGCTTCAACATAATGGAGGCGAAATTTTTCGTTGATGTCTTTGCCCAGTTGCTGCACGGCCGCCCGGAACGCGTCGGCTTTCTCGCGCGCGATCAGAAACGAAACGTTGCACAGCATGTAAGCGGAACTCTGTTTGCCGATAGCCATATCATCCGCTTTCGGCCCCAGACGCCCGGTAATTTTTCCTATGATTTCCTCGCGCCAATCATTCGTAATTTGCTCCCCGAATTGTCCGACTTCCAGAGCAATGTCGTAGGCCCGGGTCGGATTGCGAACACTTTCTGCTCGCAATCCGGCGAGGTCGATGCGGCGAGCCAGCGTTTCTTGCAACAGTTCATCGGTCCAATAGACTTTGATTCCAACCTCCATGCGCCCGCTGACGTGTTGCATCAAGTGGACCAGCGCCGACCGATGGTTAGCCACCACGGCCTTAAGCTCTTCTTCACTGCTGGCAACAGTGCCCATGCGAACGGGAAGTACTGTCCCCCTGCGGCTGATATGTTCCAGCACCCGAGCATGGGCTACCGCGTCGTCCGGGGTGAAGGGCTCGAGACCCTCCAGGGTCGAGACAACCAACGACCATTCGCCCGCAGGAATGGAAAACACCGGTCGCGAAGGACTGCCGACGCCATCGACTTCCCTAAGACGCTGGTCGCTGCCGTCGGCCGTGATCCCGTAGAGATACAGCATACAGGTTCCTCCCGTGGTGATCCTCTTAGCCCTATGCCGTCGGTGTTAACGGCTGCTCTCCTTGGCCGCCAAGCGCAAATAGTTTTCGATCTCGATCAATGAATAGCCGCACGACGGACCGCAGAGGTCGTGAATCACCGCGGGCAGAACCGGCGGCCAGATCTGCTCCCTCAGCGACCAGCCCTGGGTCCGGCAGATCCGTGCTAACGCAATCCCCGCACGCACCGACGACGTCGGCCGAAGATTCTGCTTCGCACTTCCCGCCTTGGCGCCAGGGCTCTTCAAATGGCGGGTCAAGCGAACGATTTGCTTACCCTCTTCGACTTCCAAACCGGAATGGGCACACACGATCTTCGCCTCGGTGGTCTCGTCGAGCGGGTCCAGAACAATCGTGACCAGCCGGTCTCCGAGGGGATCGGGGATTGGATGAACGCCCGCTTGACCGTAGACCGCCGTGGTAAGAATCAGCCGAAACTCCGGATGCACGTCTATGTTCTCTCCGTGTCCGAGTCGGGTGATGGGTAATACCTTCTCTTGCAGCACTGCCAGCAGCACTGTCTGTACTTCGGCAGTCACGCGGTTGAACTCGTCGAAGACCACCACCTGGCCGTTCGCTACCGCCTTAGTCAGCCATCCAGACTCCCAACGTGTCTCCACCTGTTCGTCGAGCTTCAACACCTCGCGCACGAAATTGTCCACCACCTTGTGGTGGCGGTAGCCACGATAGCCCCCTACCAGATCTTCCACAACCGTGGCACTATTGCCCTGTACAAACACCACAGAACGCCTTCGGCCCTCGGCTAAATCGAGAGCGAGCGTTGTCTTGCCAACGCCCGGAGGGCCCGTCAAATTTACCGCCAACGCCTGATCCAGATACAGGTTGGCACGCTCGCTGACGGTTTGGATGGCACCCGAGCGCACCATGACGGACGGAATTGGAGGCTCGATAGTTGTCGTCAAGCGTCATTTCCCTCCTTGAAAGTGAACGTGAACGTGACAGCGAAATCGTGCACCCGAAATGCCGGTTGCAGGCGCTGCGCAGCAGCTCGCCGCGGGATAGGGACGAGAATTGCGTCCCGTCCCCCCATCTCGTCACGCTACCGACTCGGCCTCCGATCCTTCCAAGGGGATTAGGCGCAACAATCCGACGGCGCGGGCATAGACGAGCCATGTCTCTACCGACGCAATGACAACTCGGGCCTCAATCGACAGCAATTCGATCCCGACGAGGTTGACCTTGGCCCAGAGATCGATGACGATCCCCTTGTCGAGCACTCGATCAAGAACTTCGACCAGGCTGGACCCGCCAGTGCTGGTTTTGATGGCCATACGTACCCCTCCTCAAAAGAGTAAGTGTGGAGGATGCCTCCAACATTACTCTATGTGGCACGGTTCCCAGATGACATTAAGTTCCATACCACAATTTACCGAACATCTCTTCCTGTCTTTGGCCTTTTCGACCTCACATTGGCAACCGACTGGAGTTGGCACTGGCTAAAACGCTGGTCACGCCCCGAAGCGGGCTTTGCCTTCCTCAGCTATCCCGTTCGCGCCATTACGGGAAAGGCGATGGGCGGTGTAGGTCCTCGTGCGGCCGTCGCGCCGGTGGTGGCTTCGCACCGCGGTGCGACAAATCTGTGCCCGCCGTGGACACACCGAAGACCCCTCCCCCGGTGGTGGACGCTGGCGTACATCCGGGGGTGCAGCCAGTACTTCGTGGATGGCGTGAGCAAACGGGCCTTCCATCCGTTGGATGCCTGGACCTGTTGCCTGACGCGTCCGATGGCTCTTCGACGGCACCAGGTTCGGTTTGGCTCGACTCCGCACACGCGCGCCGTCGGGCACGGTCCCTATCTGTCCCGAGAGCCGAGCCATTCGGCGGAGCCACCGGACGTCTTGCGCCAGCGTAAACCTTCCATCCGCGATACCCCCCCAGGATAGTATCGATCACCCGATGGGGTTCCAACCCGGCGGTTGTCGAAGACGCGCCCAGCCTGTGGGATCGGGCGACAGTGTGGCGGCACCGACACGACCGGATGTGCTTCCTTATGGGTGTTCATGACTCCTTGGCCGAATGGGTGTTCATGACTCCTTGGCCGAATGGGTGTTCATGACTCCTTGGCCGAATGGGTGTTCATGACTCCTTGGCCGAATGGGTGTTCATGACTCCTTGGCCGAATGGGTGTTCATGACTCCTTGGCCGAATTGAGGAGCATCCCCTAGCGCTTTCGTTTGAAGGGCAGTCTCCCGAGCAAGCTCATCGGCGAACGACCATAATCTAGCAGGGACGACCCCACCGTATGCCTAACCCCCCGCCCGAAACTACCAATTCTTGGGCATCGCCCGCATAATTGCGAACGCACGCGGGCCACCCCCAAGCCGAACAGCCATTTTCTGCATGCGCCGCCCTGCGCCCAAATCCCCGCGTTTCCCTCCCCAGGACGGGGTCCCATAATTTAGCCAGGCCACCAGCGCCTAGCTCGTTTGGAAGGATGTGTTTGATGGTGATGCGTGCTTCAGTTGCCAGTCTTGCGTTTATGTCCTGGGCGTCCCTGCTTGCTTTGCCTGGTTCCTTGCCCGCAGCGGAACAGCATTTCCAGCCGACGGCTCCGGTTTCGCATTCCGTCTCGCTCCCAGCCGGGGCAAAGGCATCTCAAGTCCTCGGACCACCGCAATCCTCCGTCAAGGATTCCGTCGCGCTGCCTGGGTCCAACACCCTAGCAAGTTCGCTTTTCTCCAATGCTTCCCCGAGCGGCCTTCCAGGCCTGGCACATTTTCCTCTGGTACCCTATTCGGCCCTCGCCCTCGCCTCGGGCACCCAGGACGTTGGGGGCCCGGCTGCATCCTCTGCACCAACCGGCGGCTCGCCCGCCGGGTCTGGCGTCAGCGTGGGCAGCAGCCTCGTCGCGAGCGACATCCGGAGCTTGCTAAGGCTTACCAACCAAGACCGCACCCAGCACGGGCTGCCACCCTTGACCGTTAATCGTCAGTTGGCCAGCTTGGCCCAGGAGCGGGCTACTGCGATGGCGACCTATGGCTACTATGGACATGATTCACCCATCTACGGATGGCCGTTTCAAATGGAGCAAACAGCCGGGATTCAGGCCGTCTGGATGGGAGCCGAAAATATTGACGAAGCCGCGAGCCCAGCTCAAGCCAACTCCGCCTTTATGCTCAGCCCGCCCCACCGGGCCAATATTCTCGATCCGCGGGAAACCCAAATTGGAATTGGCGTGGCCGAGTTGCCCAATATGCCCGGTTACATCGTCATCAGCGAACTCTTTTTGGGACCGAGCCTCTGACTTCACCTTCCGATTCTTCGCCGCATAGGATGCAGCAAACCCGTAAAGAGGCGAAGTCGTATGCCTGACCTGGAACAAGTGGCGCCACTGGAAGGTCTCAACGTGTTCGTCGATGCTTCGCCTGGATTTTTGGGTGCGGGCGCCGATTTACGTCACCTACTGTCACGCTGGGGAGCCAACGTTACCTCCGATATCGCGCCGCACGGAGTGATTGTCGGGCTTCGTGCGGGGCGTCCCCGTTTGGCGGCTCCGTTTCCTTTCTGGAGGAACCGTTTGCTCGCCCGAATTTTGGCGAGCCAATTGCAACTCCCGCACACGCTCGGCTGCACCTGGGTAGCGTCAGCCACGTCGGTCCAGGTCCATGGCGTCGACGCCTCGATGATCGCGCCCATCGCCCGTGGGCTATGCCTTTGGCACGGGCTCTATCGACCAGCGACGCTGGAGCACATTGAAAAGGCGCTGGCGGATCATTACCCGTCGGATGCCCCGGACAGCGAGAGCGGGGACGAGTTAAGCCGGATCTTGGCTGAAGCTGCCGACAGTCTCGACACCGCCTGGTTCAAGCTTGTGGGCGAGGCGGAATCCTCTTCCGGGGAGGTCTGGGCTGACTGGCAGCCGGCCGCTGGCATTTGGCCCATTGGCGATAGTGCGGAAGAGTCCTCCGGAAGGCAGCCGACGTCGCCGGCCGCGGTCCCCGACGCATTGGCCGGGGACCACCCCGCGGTGGATCTTTCGGCAACCTACCATACACTAGGCGCACAACCTGAACAACCGTCGGCGGAAGCGCAGGAGCCGCTAGAGGAGGCGGCGGCGCCCGGCCCAGGCGCCTCTGTTCCCCAGCCGACCGAAGGCAAGCCCGATGGATGGGACGACGTGCCTGGGTTGCACAGCTACCGATCACGCGAGTATCACCCTTATCCTGACGGTTTGCCCACCACACCCATTGGTTCCCTTCCCCGCTGGGCCGAAAACAGCTTGATGGAAGTACTCTCCGAAGTGCTCCAGGAGTTACCCGAGGATACGAGTCTGGGGGATCTCCTGGCATCCGCCGTTGATCCGCAAGATCCACCCGCTGCAGAGGTTGTTGTGGATCCCCCCCAATTCTATCCGCTCTCGTTTCGTCCTCGACATCATGGATGGATGCGAACGGGCCCGGATGAACGCTACTAGCGGTTCGCCGGCGCGTGAACATTCCGATCGCTTTCGGCGCATGGGCATCCAATCCGAGAAATCTCGCCGACTATGTAACCAAATAGTGCCGGTTACATAGCGTGAAATTGGAAACGCGATGATTTCTTATCCACTTTCCCAGGGAGGAATTTATGATGGCGGATCAAGCATCGCTGGCCTGTATTCTCGCCGATGTGGTCGTAGACAGTTGTCAGAACGTCGTCACCCTCACCGGATCGTCCACCTGCAGCGGCACGGCCTCAGGAGCAGATTGCGTGGGAACCCCCACCTGCAGCCTGTTTGGTAGTCCCAATCTGATCAGCGGCACCACATATTCGTACACGGTGTCTGTCACTCAGGATGCGACCTATGACTGCAACGGTGTTTCCACCCCGGTGACCTTGACCGGGTATGCGACGTGCGCGCTTACCATACCCGCGGGTCTCAATCCGACCTCGGTTTTCGCCTGCTTCGCCTTTACCCCAATCATAAACCAGGTTCCAGACTGCGGACTCACGTTGAGTCAGTCGGGCCTGGACGTAATTCTGACCGCACAGGCCTGCATCGAAATGAAGATCGTGGTGGTGAGCCAGCTTCAGGTTGTCACCTGCGGCCCATGCACCATCGCGCCCCCGCCCCAGGCCGTCTGCCCGGTTGGACCTTTCTCGCCGCCGATCTCATAGTCTGCCCGTGCCTGGTTGCCACGCCCAGGGGCTGCTCCCAATCTTCCGGATTGCGGGAGCAGCCTGCTCTTTGCCACCGAATCCTGCCGACACCGCAGATTCTGTGGCAGCTGCGCCTGTCACCCTTTTGCGCCCCGCCGGCGCGCGGACGGGCGAGCAGTTCATCCCTTGCCATCCGTATGGCTGGGAGGTTGAGCATGGCGAATTCTTTCCGATTTTAGCGCAACGCCCTATCCAGCCCCACCCAGAGTCCGAGGCATGCGGACACCGGAGGGCCCGAGCCGTGACAGGGCGGTTCCGATCCCCGCTGAACGAAAAACGACCGTTCCTGCTCGTCTAAGAATGCTTCCTCTGCGCGATGTTGAGGTCGTGCGCCTGTCAGGCATCAGGCAGGACGTAGGTTCGCCGCATTACTTGGCGGTAGTTTCTACAGGGTCGCAACGCGTTGGTGCCATTAGGTTGATTCCAGCAGGACTCTTTCGTTTTGTCGGATCCTTAAAAGATTGTTTATC